>JBAUZR010000637.1:0-4129 GCA_049585375.1 Acidobacteriaceae bacterium | reverse complement strand
CCCGTAAGCCCCACTCGACGTCTACCCAGTCGATGAACAAATCTTCCCGCATCAGTCCAACTTCCCTGAGAACTGAGACCCGTATCATGGATCCCGAGGCGATCAGGTAGTCCGTTTCTACCGGTTCCGTCGAACGTGTATCCAGATAGAGCTTTCTGATGCGGAAATACTCGAGTCGAACTGCCGGGTACGCCTTCCCCGTCTTTTCATCCCAGAACTGCGGTCCCACAGCCGCGACCTGCTGGCCCCCGCACAGCAGCCTTTCTTCTCCTGAAAGCAAGCGGTTCACCATGCCCTCCGGCAGGGTGCTGTCCTGATCGAGAAGGAGCACGTGGGTGAATCCCGCCTCCATGCTGGCCCGAATTCCCGCGTTTTGCGCCGCAGCAATCCCGGCGTTTCGCCCAAGGGATATATATCTTATAGACCCTTCCGAATCCATAAGCGACCGTACTGCCAGGATCGGATCGGGCGTGTTATCAATTACGAAAATCGCCTCTGCCTGTCCGACCGCGCTCATGATCAGCCTACGCAGCGGCTCCAGCTCCGGATGGTAGAGAACCGCAACCGCTGCCACTCTGGGCACTCCTGCTTGAGCCGGATCGGACTTCGCATCATTCATAAAATGAATTCAAGTACCACGGGTCAGAGGAAAGTCGAGAAGCTGATCGACCCGATTGGTGACTCGCACAGCGAAAAGCCATGCCTTCGCCAGCGGTAGCGGCAGCTTCAGGATCGGCAACAGAAAGATCCAGTAGCGAAAGTTCTCCTTGTATATCTCGTGCAGAATGTCTTCGGGTTTCTCCTTCAGGTTACGAATGCTCTTGCCTGAGCGATCCTGCACAGTGGCCCAGGGAAGAAAAGACTGCAGGTTGCGATTGATAAGCGCCTTACCCAGCGCACTGTGCTCCCCCAGAATGCGCTGAGCCATTTGGTGGATATTCTCGCCAAAAACTTTGCAGGTACCAAATCCCCCGGTATTCTCAGTCTTGTTCGCTACCAGAGGATCTCGGACGATTGCGCACTTCGGCTGTTGCGCCAACAGCGTATATGTCCAGGACAAGTGCACGAGATTACTACCCACAAATTCTCCAAAATCCTGATGCAGCACAGCTTCAATCCGGCTCTTCCGGAGAATGTTGCCGCTGATAAATGCAAGTCCGGTACCCACCCGCAGAGCGAAAGTCGAGCAGTCCGAAAATGTCATCAGCCTGCCCGTCAGCTCTCCCGGATCCGGAGGAACATACCTGTCCCTGAACTGTCGCGATGACACATACAACATGTCATATTCGCGCGCCGCCAGAACTTCCAGTATTTGCCTCAGACCGCCTTCAACCAGTACGTCATCGTCGCCAAAGATCCACACATACTCGCCCTGAGCCAGGTTATAACACTGAAGAAAATTAGCATCTGACCCAATATTTTCCGGATTTCTGACATAGCGAGCCCCCGGGAACATTCGCACGAAATTGTCGACAACGGCAGGCGTATCGTCAGGTGACGCATTGTCGGATATAAGTATTTCCGCTCTGCCCTCGTGGAGTAGTTGCGGAGCCAGCTCATCCAGCAGCTTTTTCAAATAAATGCTTCTGTTGTAAGTCGGAATCGCGATCGTCAACAGTGGCCGCTCAGGAGGCATGCCATATCCTCCTGTACTTGACAAAGATATATGTCGCTAAAGGCAGGCCAACAAGCAGCCCCACAAGCAATGAACCGGCCACCACCCCGGCCGCTCCATAGTATTTCCCCAGGAAATACGTCGACAACGCCATCAGACTCGCGCCCAGAACCGAATTCAGCAGAAACTTCTCCTGCTTATGAGCGCGCAGATAGGTCGCCTCGCCAAACACAATCACATTGAGCAGAACCGTAACCAGAAGAAAGGCCATGGAAAGCGGATCCAGGAGACGATGAGCAAACCGCATGTGATCCCAGTTCAGAAAGAGTACGCCGCACCACAGGACCACCGCACCAAATGTGCATACTCCCACGGCCTGGCGGAGTGACTGAAAGAAGACGGAATCCAGACGCGCAAACTCCCGCCGAGCAATCAGCGAACCGAAAGGAGCAGCCTTTGTGTTGATCCATGACACTGCGACCGCCTGCAGCGCGTTGGCCAGGCTCAGCGACATGCCCATCTGCCCTGCAACCACCGCGCCGCGGAAAGCAAACAGGACCGGGTTATACAGCTGGAATATGAAGTAGCCGCACAGCCAGCTTACGGCAATCCGCCACTGGAACGGCCAGACTTCCCGAATCCAATGGATCCGGTGCCCCTGGGTTCGGTGCCGCAGCAGCGAAATCAGGAGATTGCGGTGCCGCGACAGCCAGACGAACGTCACCGCTGCATTGCCCGCAATAATCAGGGCAGGCGCGAAAAGGCCGTGATGCAGAGCCAGCGCCGTCCACGCCAGCAGACTTCCTGTCGCCGCCTGGCACAGACGAACCCGCGCAACGTTGGCCACAAAGCCACACCCTTCCATAAAGGAAAGAATCGGATCCACCTGAAAGGTGATGGAGGCTGCAATGGCGGCGGCGGCCCACGGCAGGTGCCAGGGAACACTGGCGCCCGCCTGCTGATGTTTCGAGAAGAAATAGCTACCGGACGCCAGCAGAAATAACGCCAGCAGGACCGCAGCGCTCGAATACCAGCGGATCGCCTTCTGAAGAACCGAGGCAAGCCGCGCATGGGCGACAGGATTGCCCGTAACCACCCCATCCGGAGCGATCTCGAGATGGGCTCGCTCGTGGCTGGCCATCTGAAGAATGACGAAGGAAAAGCCAAGCTCGAAGATGATCTGTAAAGCGACCAGACTGCCAAACGTGTAGTAATACCCCTGCTCCGCGGGGGTCAGGAATCTGGCGATCAGCGCAACTGTAACCAGTCCGGCGAGGCTGGCCCAGCCCCTTCCCAGAATCGTAAAGGCGATCGGCTGATCGATGCCGAGTTTCGTCCGCAGCCAGTGCCGCGTGCGGCGATTTTGCGCTTCAAACCAGCCGACCGGCGCCGCGCCGTCGGAAATTGGGGCCATCAGAGAATGCCTCGACACCGGAAGGATTGGACGGCCCGGGGAGAACGTCGGTTGGGAGTTCTGGGCGCGCGGATATCTCTATTGTAACGGGACAGCCTCACCTGCGGACCTCAATCACCAGGTGCGCGCCGCCGGGGTAACTCCCTGGAGCGCTTCGTAGGCCGCAATCTGCCTCATGGTCTCTCCCCCCATCTCCGCACCGTCATTCCAGGCACGATACCAGTTGACCGTCCACTCCAATGCCTGTTCCATCCCCAGTCGCGGCTTCCAGCCGAGTTCCGCTATGGCCTTGCTCGCATCCAGACGGAGCATTTTTGCTTCGTGAACCCCTGGATCGGTGCCCCGAACCCAACTTGCGCCTTCTCCCCAAAGAACAGCCATTCGGTCAGCCATCTGTTCCACCGACCAGGCGCCCTCATCCCCGGGCCCAAAATTGAATGCGGACCCAAACCGCGGTTCCCCCGTCAGCAGCTTCTCGGCCAGCAGAATGTACCCCTGTAAGGGCTCCAGAACATGCTGCCAGGGGCGAATCGCACCGGGATTCCGAATCAACACGGGCTTTCGCTTCTGAAACCCCTGAATCAGATCCGGAATCAGGCGATCGTCCGACCAGTCTCCCCCGCCAATCACATTGCCGGCTCGAGCCGTAGCCAAAGCCACCCCGTGTTCTCCCGTCCGCTCCACGGAAAAGAACGAACTGCGGTATGCCGCGCTCACGATTTCCGCACACGCTTTGCTCGAAGAGTACGGATCATGCCCTCCCAAAGGGTCCGTTTCGCGGTAAGGCCACACCCATTCCCGGTTTTCATAACATTTGTCGGTGGTGATGCAGACAACCGCCCGAACGGACGGCGTCCTGCGCACCGCCTCCAGAACATGCGCCGTCCCCATAACATTAACCGCGTAGGTGCCCAGCGGATCGGCGTAGGAACGCCGGACCAGAGGCTGCGCCGCGAGATGAAAAATAACTTCCGGCGCAAACTCCTGCACCGTAGTCTGCAGCCGCGCCAGATCCAGAAGGTCCCCGCGAACGTCTTCCAGCACGTTTCCAACGCCCGCCACCGTAAACAGGTTGGGCTCTGTGGCAGGCGCAAGAGCAT
>JBAUZR010000636.1:0-35666 GCA_049585375.1 Acidobacteriaceae bacterium | reverse complement strand
GAGCAGCCTGCGGGCGTGCAGTCGAAGTGGCGAACATCGGGATCGATGGCCGCGGTGACTTCCCGCAGCGGCTGCCACTCCAGCCAGCCTTCCCATCCGTGCGTGTCCCGCGTAAATGTTCCGAGGGTGAAGACCGGCTTCTCGGGGGGAATGTTCTTTTCGAAGTAGTAGGGCGTCACCCACAGGCGGCTGGTCCAGGGATTGACGGTGGTCAGGCCGAGGGGCTTCTGTCCGGTATTACGGATCTCGAGCCAGCGTTCGAAGATGGGCGTGCCGTCGAGAAGGGTGTGGACGAGAACGGTTACAGGAGCCTTGCTGTTGCTCAGTTCCACGACAAAATGGCGGGCGCCGCCGGCACCGGGCGGTTCTTCGCGCGCCCCCACCCAGGTCCAGCCGGAGCTGAGATCGAGCGGGCCGGAGCGGAGCTCGAAGGCTTTGTCGGTGGTGAGCTCATAGGGCACATTGATGCGGCCGCCGGCATTCCAGTAGCGTCCGCTCCACACCCCGTTGACGAGCCCTTCGACATAGACGGCATTGCCGGAGCTGTAGCGGATCGTGTGGGTGTCTCCTCCCAGCTGAGTGATCTCTGTGTAATCCCGATTGGTGGCCAGAGCAAGGGGAGCGAGCCAGGCTGCCAGGCATGCGACAGTGATCCAGGTCGAAGAGCGTCTCATGTTTCCTCCGTTCATTGCTATCCCTCGTGCGGTTTTCAACTGCCCACTTCAATTGGCTCGTCGAGGCCCTGCGGTTCGGCTTTGCCGAAGACCAGATAGGTGACTGCGCCGATGACGCAGACCGCCGCAGTGACAGCAAAGACGGCGTTCCAGGAGAAGATCTTCATGAGATAGCCGCTCGCGGCGGGAGCCAGGACCCCGGCAAGGTTCGCGAATGAACCCTGCATGCCGACGATCACGGCAGCCAGTCCTGGCGCAAGGTCGAGCGACCCGCTGGCGTAGACGGGCGTAGCGGCTGTCATCAGGCAGGAGGCCAGGGAGAGCATCGCGACGATCAGGATGCCGGAGCGGATCGACGGCAGCAGCAGGAGTGCGAGGGCGCTGAGGAGGTACAGTCCGAGGAGCCGTTTGCGGACCAGCGTTCGCGAACTGTGAAGGCCGGCTGTATCGGCAATCCAGGCAAATAGGGTTGTTCCGCCCAGAGCGGCGGCAAAGGGTATCGAGGAAGCAAAGGCGGTGCCGGTAACCGAGAAATGGCGCGCCTGCTGGAAATAGGCCGGCAGCCAGGAGAGCAAAACGTAGGCGAACCAGTTTGAGGAAAAATGCAGTATGAGGAGAGCCCATAATGCAGGGCAGGTGCAGAGTTTCTTCCACGGCGTTGGAAGCGCCGGCCGATGAGGGGAGCCGGACGCCGCCGGACGGCGCCAGTTTCGCGGTGCACCTGCGACATAAAGGAGCAGAAGAAGGAGGAGAACCCCGAGAAGGGCGAACAGGAAGAAGATGGACTTCCAGCCGCGCATCGCCATCACCATGCCGGCCAGGGGAAAGGCCACGATGGGTCCGGCATAGCCGCCGCTCCAGCAGAAACCCGCGGCACGCGCATATTCGCCACGGGGGAACCACTCGGCGAGGAGAGAGTTGATGGAGGGAAACACTGCACTCTCAAAGACGCCGACCAGAAACCGCATGCAGCACATGCCGCCAAGCGATCGTAACAATGGCGTGCAGGCGGTTGTAACCGACCACGCGGCGATGCAAACCGCGAGCACAGGCCATGGTCCGAATCGCTGGACGAGCAGGCCTGCGGGAATGAGGCAGCAGGTATACCCGAGGAAAAAAGCGGACAAAACCCAGCCCATCCGGATGCTGTCCCATCCGTACTGGCTCATGATGGAGGGGACGGCGGTCGCCAGATTGACGCGATCGCAGTATGCAATCAGCAGCAGGATGAAGCAGAAGATGGCGATCTGGAAACGCCGATCGGACGATCGGTTTCGGGGAGTCAGCACCAGCGGTGACGTCATTCCAGCTCTCCGCTGGACGCGAGGATGCGGCTCACCAGGTTGCCTGGGGCAGAGGCTTCCCGAATCCCGTGGCCCTGCAGTGCCAGGGGAAGAGACCACAGGATCATCATCTGGTAGAAGTCGTCGCCGTGGAGAACCTTTCCTTCCGCATCCAGGATGTTCGGCAGTTCCCAGCCGGCCGCGTCTTTGAGGACGATGGCGTACATCATGCGCCGGGCGATCTCCAGCCCATCGTCCCGGCGTCCCTCATAAATCAGCGTGGCGGCGGTCGCAAGGCATTCGCCGGTAAAGATGCCGCTGGACTGACGGCCCCCCGAGTCGTCGATTTCTCCGTCTCGCGTCGCGGAATTCAGTAAGCCAGCAGCCGTGAGGCGGCCGCAGGCGCTGAGGACTGTCTGCAGCGCCGCGCGCGTGCGATCTTCGGGCAGAAGTCGCTCCAGACTGTGCAGGCGGGCACACCATTGGCCGACGAGCTGATTCGCCAGCACCGTATCCGAAGTGCGGCCGGTATCGGTTTCGCGGTAAAGCCGATAGGAGGTCTCATGCCACAGTGTTTTTTCCACCACCTGCGATGCACGGCGGCTCCACTCGAGGCACAGGTCTTCTGTCTCCGCATCCTGCATGGCGGCGGCCATACGCGCCACTATGGCGATCGCCGCGAGCCAGAAACCTGCTACATGGATCGAAGTTCCGTACCACGGCCAGTCTCCGTAAAACTGATTGGGAATGGGATCGGCATCCAGCTTCGGCAAACCGGACTGTTCGCCTTCCACCAGCTGCCGCATGTATCGCAGCGCCTGGCGGGCGCTGCGATAGAACTCCTCCAGAACGCGCGCATCGCCATCGCGTTGCCACAGGCGGTCGATGAGGTGGATATGAACGCAGCTGTTCATCGGGTGCATGATCTGGTAGACCGGCTGGCAGGCGAAGTCCGCGCGGTCCCCTACTCCCAAAGGAATTTCCCCTGTGGGCAACTGGAAGTGCACGTAGGCGCGCAGCAGGGACGCCATGAGTTCGGGGAAGAAGAAGACAATCGGCAGGCAGCCATACCAGTCGCTGGGATTGCAGACATGCGGCGTGGTGCGGGGACTTTCGGTAAGGCCGAAGAGTCCGCCCGCGCCATACCAGTTCTGACGAGGAATCGAGTCGCTCGCCCAAAACGAATCGCGAGCGATGGTATGCAGCACGTTCACGAGCTGGTCGCGGAGCCATACCGGACATTCTGTCTCCGTAAAGATCTCCTGCTGCCAGGCGAGAATGCGGTTCAGCCAGGGCCGGCGGCTACGCAGGATGGCCGAAGCTGCTGCGGCTGCGTCTGTAAAGCGATCGGCGTAAGCGTGGCGGTAGCTGTGCGCGGTGCTGCCCACCCAGCGCGGCACATGCCATGCCAGGACGAAGGGGATCTCCTGCACCGTACCGGGATCGAGAGTGAGTTCGGCGCGCAGGCTCGAGCCAGGGTGGGATGGATCGCCGGCCGGAAGTCCTCTGCCGACCCTCGCCCATGCTTCATCCGCCACGAAGCCGCCCGTCGCCGCTGGTGTACGCGCAGGGCATGCGAGAGCATAACTGCCGCCCTGCCACTGCACGACAACACCAGAGAGATCGTCGGTATGGAGGGGAGCCCGGGTGCAGGTTTGTCCGCAAGACTCTTCGTGCGATGGTCCCGGGAATGTGAGCACGACGGCAACTGTCTGGCGGAATGGGCTCTGGTTGCGGAGTCGCACCTTGAACAGAACCGCCGGGCAATTGGAAAGCGGCGCGTCACCGGGAAAGAACGGGGCCCAGGCGCGTAAACCGATGCGCAGTGGCGCTTCTGTTTCGTATTCGAGGTCAGCGACCGGGTAGTGCCCCCAGTAGCGCAGCCGGCTGCAGGTGTTTGTTCCGGGGATGGTGGCGGTTGTGAGGCAGTAACTCGCATCTGCGACGGCGACGCCGAGGAAAGGCAGGTTGAGAGTCCGCGGCGGCGCAAAGCTGTTGAAGATGCTGGTGCGGCCAAGCAGACCATCGGTATTGAGATCAACCCAGCCAGTTCCAATGCCGCCCAGAGGAATGCCGGTCTGAGGCTCTCCGCCTTCGAAAACGACGCCGCTGACCGGGGCGGTGAATCCGTCGGCGGCAAATTCTGTCCACTGCCCGGCCGGTACGGTATCGGGAAAGACAGAGGCGATGGCCGATTGTTCTTTTGGCAGTGGGGGATGAGAGTGGCTCCGCCCCGAGCTGCTGTCGTCCGCTTGCCGAGCTCCGGATACCATGGCGAGTCATTGTGCCCCAGCCCCGTGACGTTCGTCAATTGTGTTTATCGGTTAACTATGGACGTTTTTCCCGCACTTTCGAGTCGCCACAGCGCTTTCAGTTCTGTTAATGTGGTCCGCAGTCAGCCTCAGCCGAGGGCAATCCGCTGCGATTGCCGGCTTCGCTGAGAGAGAGTGGTGACCACCATGTGGGGCAGCTCCATCACCTTCCAGGACTACCCGCTCGAGCCGGTTCTGGACCTTATGGCCGGCCTGGGCTTTACCCGCGTCGAGATGTGGAAACAGCATCTCCACCGCTGCCGCACTGCGGCGTTGCGCGAGGCATTCGTGCAGGTCTCCGCCGCCAAAGGCCTGGCGATGGGGGGCCTGAATGTGGTGGGAGAGGATTACTATCGCCCCTTCGGCACGCAGGCAGAATTCGATCAGACTCTGAGCGGACTCACCGCCGATGTCGATTACGCTCTGAGCCTCGGGTCCCGAGACGTGCTGGTGTGGGAAGGGATTCGCCCCAGAGAGGCGAGCGACAGCGACTGCATGACCCGGCTGTTGCCGCGTCTGATCGATCTGTTCCAGCGGGCCATCGCTTATTCGGCGCCCAAAGGAGTGCGGTTTCTGGTTGAACCACATCCGTTCACGGTTGGCATGTCGGACGAGTTGCTGGTCGCCCTGTGCGATTCGCTTCCCCCGCAGTCCTTTGGCGTCACGTTCGACTTTTGTCATTACGGGGTAGGTCGGCCGGACGACTATATCCGGGCCGTGCACCGGCTCGGACAGCGTATCCGACATATTCATTTTTCCGACTCCGATCTGCAGAGTTCGGAATTGCACTTCGCACCCGGAGCCGGCCGCATGGACCTGGATGGACTGCTCCGGGCTTTTGTGGGAATCGGTTTTGACGGCACCATGACACTGGACCTGTACGGCAATCCCACACCCATCGAGGCGACGCGACAGAGCGCGCCCATCGTTGCTCAGGCCCTGCATCGGCTGGGCATCGACAGCATCTCCAGGGCCAACCGAAAAGGCTGATCTGACCGGAGGAGAAGATGCCGACCGATTCAGGAACATCAATGAAAGTCTGGACCCTGGGCGCGAAGGTCCCGGACCTGGACTCCGAAGTCGCATTTCTCCAGAAGCTGGGTGGTGCGGCGGTACTCGACGAAGTCCTGACCGTCGACAATCGGGCGATCCGGGTTGTGCTGATGCAGTGGGGAGACAAGTACCTGCACCTGTTCAGCTCGGCGGTTTATGAAGCCCGCCTGGGCCGGGAGATTTCCGCCGGGCTGTGTCACGTCGTCTTCGAAGCCAGGGACTTCGACGGGCAGCGCCAGCGGGCTCTGCAGGCTGGGGCGCGGGAGATCCTGCCTCCGCAGCGCATCGAGGCAGGGTTCGGCATCCGCGACGTCTCCTTCCTGGAATCTCCGGGAGGAATTCTGTTTGAACTGATTCGCATACACGAGAACCGCGTGCCCAATCTCAACGCGGGCAACGCCAGCGAGGAAAAATGAACGCACCGTCACTGCGCCGGCTGCTGGGTCGTGGACGGCCCATCTGGATTATGGGAGCTCACGACGTTTTGTCCGCCCGCATCATCGCGAAGGCCGGATTCGATGCGATCGGGGTGCAGAGCCTGCAGATGGCTTTCGTGAATGGCCTGCCGGATATCGGCGTGGTCGGGCCGGAGGATCTGGTGCGGGTCTGCCGCGGGATCCGACGTGCCGTCGATCTTCCTATCGTGGTGGATTTCGAGCAGGGGTTTGGCGAGCCCTACGCCGCCGTCCACTGGATGAAAGAACTCCAGGCGGCTGGAGTCTCCGCGATTCATATCGACGATTACGGCCTGCCCTATAAGTGTCCTTTCATTCCGCCACACGTCATGAACCTGGAAGATCGAGAGGCTACGGCCGCGAAGATCCGTGCGCTGGCGGGCGAGAAGAACGATCCGGAATTCATGGTGATCGGAAGACCGGGGACCTATGTGGCGTCGGTACACAAGACCGAAGAGGAGCGGCGCGCCGACTGGCTGAGCCGCGCGCACGCGTATCTGAGAGCCGGAGCGGATGCTTTGTTTCCGATCTGCTGGACGGTCGACCAGGCCGCCTGGTTTCGGTCGCAGGTGCCGGGACCGCTGATAACCATTCGCACTCTGGGCACGAAGATTCCGGTGGATCGCGTGCAGTACAGCGACGCCATCATGGACCTGTCGGTGCAACGGCTGTATGAGATGGGATACGAGATGTACATTGAGCCGACGACGCTGATAGGGGTGGCCGCAAATGCCATGTGGCAGGCGGCGCAGGCGGCCCGCACGGCGGGTGGGTCCAGCGTGCTCGCTGAGCAGCATGGAAGCCTCTACGATCATCTCGAGAACTGGATGGATGTCGAGACAGTCCGCCGCATCCGCCGCCAATATGTCCAGGAGGATGGCGCGGAGACGGGGTCATGAGGCTGGGCAGCGGGAAATTGCGGTATGAGGCGATTGAGCCCTGGGGCGAATTTCCACCGGAGTGGAACGTGCGCGATGTCTGCGGAGTAGCGGTGGATTCGCGGGACTATGTCTATACCTTCAGCCGCTGCGAGCATCCCGTTTGTGTTTTTTCCCCCGGTGGAGAACTGGTCGCCCAATGGGGCGAAGGCCTGTTCGAGCGCCCTCACGGCATCTTTATCGATCGCGATGACTCGGTTTATTGTGTCGGCGACCGGGACCACTGCGTCCGCAAGTTCACACCGGACGGGAAACTGCTCCTCACCATCGCCGGCAATGTTGGAGGTACAAATGGTTTCGTGTGGAACGATCCGGCGACGATCCGGCACACGCTGCCGCCCTTCCATTTCCCCACCGATGCGGCGGTTTCTCGCGACGGAACGATCTATGTTTCCGATGGTTATGGCAACGCCCGCGTGCATGTCTTTTCTCCTGCGGGCCGACTTCTGTTCTCCTGGGGAGAGCCGGGGAGCGGTCCCGGTCAGTTCAGGACGGTTCACGATGTTTGTATCGATCAGCAGGGGCGCGTGTGTGTGGCCGACAGGGAAAACTCCCGGATCCAGATCTTTTCTCCGGAGGGCGAATTCCTGCATGAGTGGCGGGACGTACGGCGCCCTAACATGATGGCGATGGATGCTGAAGGACATGTATATATCACGGAGTTGGGGCCTGCCTTTACGGGAACATCTGATGGAGCGCAACGGCGAGCCTCGCTGGCGCGGATTACGGTGCGCGACGACCACGGGCAGATTCTGAATGAGTGGGGCTCGGCTGATCCGGAAGGAGCGGACCTTTACTTCGCTCCTCATGGGATCGCGGTGGACTCCCGCGGCAACGTATATGTTGGCGAAGTCGCAGCGACCTACAGCCACGGCATGGATCCTGGGCGCAGGAGCCCGTTGCACAAATACGCGCGTCTGTAAGGAAGCTGGAGCGGTATTCGGGGAGGCTGAATCGCTTAACCTGCATGCTACAATCCGGCATGGCACAGCGCACGAAGCAGCGTCCGGCGATGCCGGCAAAGGGCGTCGCTGTTACCCTGCAGGATATCGGGGAGAAGCTTGGTCTCTCCCGAACGACGATATCTCTCGCCCTGCGAGATCATGCGCGGATCTCCGAAGCCACTAAGAAAAAGGTCGCGGCCATGGCAAAGCGCCTTGGTTACGAACCGGATCAGGTGGCTCGCACGCTGGCTACGGGGCGGTCGAGTCTTATCGGGGTGGTCGTTCCTAACACCGCGGACCATGTGTACGCGGAGGTCTTTCGCGGGATCGAGGATGCTGCTCAGGCTTCTGATTTCCATGTCTTACTGAGTAATGGGACTTATAACGGCGCCAATACAGCTGCACGCGTGCGCGAAATGATGAGCCTGAAGGTGGCCGGCATTATTGCGGCTCCTCCCTTCGACTCGCCTTCGTGCCCGCTCCCCGCGTTCTGGAAGGGGATCAAGCGCCTCGGCTTCCCGGTGGTGATGCTCAATCGCGAACTCATTCCTCCTGTCTTCCATCAGGTCACCATAGATAACAAGGGAGGCATCCGCCTCGCGATGGAAGCTCTCAAGTCGCTGGGGCATATTCGCGTTGCTTACATCACCGGCGCCGTGGATATGATTCCCATTCGTCAGCGGCTCGAGGCGTTTCGCCAGTTCAGTTCCCACTATGGCCTTGATGATGATACCGATCTGATTGAATCCGCGGAGCTAAGTGCCCAGGGAGGATATGAGGCCTGTGCGCGGCTCTGGGACCGGCTGAAGAAAAAGCCAACGGCCATCATGGTTTTCAGCGATGCTCCTTCGCTGGGCGTAATGCGTTTTCTCGCCGAACATCGCATCCGCATTCCGGAGCAGATCTCGGTGATTGGCTACGATGGCACTGACAGCTCCGAGTATTCGCAGCCCAGCCTGTCCACGGTTGCCACGCCGCTGTACGAGATGGGCCGGGAAGCTTTCAAACTGCTGAAGGAGGCGATGGAGCGGGCACAAACGCGGCCTCGCAGCATCGTTCTGCCGCCCCGCCTTATTTTGCGCGAGTCCGTGACCAGCCCCGGTTCTCGCCATGCCGCTGCGGCCATCCAGCGATAAGGTACGACTCTGTGGATGGTGACCCACCAGAAGGCGGATCGCGGGATGACCTTTGTTCCTCTTCTATTTCTCCACCGTCACAAGATCCAGCGCGTTGGGGGTTAGGGTTAGGTTCAGGTGGCCGGCGGTCAGGTGGGTTTCGGTTGGCGCGGGGAGCGCGGTTTCCTGATTCAGCTCATTCACTTGTTTGGGCGTGGGGTCGAGGGGGCTGCCCATGGCACGATATTTGGGCAGGACGTTGCCGTGGTCTTTGTCGACGGTGGCGATGGTGACGCGAGCGTCGGGTGGGACGCCGCGGAAGTCGAGGGTGATGGTGCGGGTGGGGCCGGACTGGCCGGGATCGACGAGGTTCCAGGCGGCTACGCGCAGGGATCCGTCCTGGGCTTTGGTTGCGATTACGTCGTCGGAGGACGCGGGCAGGCGCTGGTCGCCGAGGTGGTGCAGTAAGGCAAAGCCGTAGAAGCTGGGCTTGTCGATGCCGCCTTTGGCGCGGAGGCCGAAGTGGCCCTCGAAGGGTTTGGGGATGGGGCCGCCTTCCTGGAAGACGTCGGAGAAGGTCCAGAAGGACATTTCATTCACCTTGCCGTCGCATTCGCGGATGGTGTTGGCGAGGGCGGGGCCGACGAAGGTGGTGTCGCGGGATTCGTCCTGGCCCTGGACGTTCCACTCGGTCCAGAAGAGAGGCAGATGGGGCAGGGCGGAGGCGTCGATCTGGCCTCGGACTTTGGAGACGGCGGCGCAGACGCGGTCGTCCATGGGGACGGGCTTGTCGTTGTGGAAGAGGTTCTCGACGGTGTCGTCGGCATAGCCGTGGGTGGAGACGAAGTCGATGGGGACGTGATTCTGCGCGACGTACTGGAGGAATTCGGGGATCCAGGAGGCGGCTGCGGTTGCGGGTCCGCCAACGCGGAGGCGGGGGCTGACGCTCTTGAGGGCGCGGGCGGTGTGGGCATAGAGCTCGAAGTAGGACTGCTGGCGGGGGATGCCGCCCCAGAAGTCGATGTTGGGCTCATTCCAGACTTCGAAGTACCACTGCGAGACTTCATCGATGCCATAGCGGTCGACCATGTGCTGGGCGAAGGTGCGGATGAGGGCGTCCCAGTCATCGAGGCTGCGGGGCGGCGAGACGTTGGGGTGATACCAGAAGACGTGGAGATCGAGGGGGTTGAAGGCCATGGGGACGGGCATGAAGCTGAGCTCGACCAGGGGACGGACGCCGTTGGCGAGCATGCCGTCGTAGATTTCGTCGGCGTAGGCGAAGTTGTAGATGGGGTTGCCGTGCTCGTCGCGGGTATAAATGCCGACGTCGCCGTCGAGGATGCCGTGGAAGCGAACCCACTGGAAGTCGGTGACGCCTTTGACGGCGCGGAGGTCGTTGCGCCACGACTCGCGGAGGGCGAGGATGGCGTGGCCGGAGCCGAACATCTGCTCCCAGAAGTGGGGGAAGGGGGTGGTGGGAGCGTTGGCGTCGATGGAGACGTTTTCGGGCTGCCGTGGCTGCTGGGCGCGGGCGGGGGGTGCGAGGAACAGGGGCGCGAGGAGACCGATGGCCAAGCCGATTCCGGCTACGGTCAAGATTCGTGCAGGCTTCATGGTGCTGACTCCTTCGCGGACCGTTCGTCGCTGGAACCGGTCGCTTCATCGTGGGGTTTTGTGTGGGGCCCTGGAGATTGGATTGCGGGAGTCCGGTGAGCGTTGCGGCTCGAGGGGGCACCTTCTTCCACATTACCTTCGTAAAGCAGAAGGCCGCTCGTAATCTGTCGGGCGCCGGGTGGGTTGCCTATTCTCAAGTCAACCGGCTCAACCGATCATGCGAGTTTCTGCTGCCAATGCGGATTGCCCTCTGGTTTCAGCGGTGATTCCTACGCGCGGGCGTCCGGGATTTCTGGTGGGCGCGATACGGAGCGTGCTGCGGCAGACGTGGCCGAAGATGGAAGTGGTGGTGGTGGTCGATGGGCCCGATCCGACGACGGAGGCGCAGCTGCAGATGCTGCGCGATGCGAGGATCCGCACGGTCTTTCTGGATCAGGCGTGCGGCGGTTCGGAGGCACGGAATGCCGGGGTTCGCGTAGCGCGGGGGGAGTGGATCGCGTTTCTCGACGATGATGACGAATGGATGCCGGAGAAGATCGAGCGGCAGCTGCGGGCAGCCGCCGCGATGCCGGAATGGTTTCCGGTGGTGTCGTGCCGGGTGATCGCGCAGTCGGCTACAGTGAGCCGGGTTTTGCCGCCGCGGACCTGGAAGGGGCCGCAGCCGGTGGCGGATTATCTGTTTTGCCGGGAAGGATTCCGCGATCCTGGCGGTTTGATGCAGAGCTCCACGCTGCTGGCGCCGCGGGAGCTGCTGCTGGCGGTGCCGTTTCAGGCGGGGCTGGCGATGCATCAGGACTGGGACTGGACGATTCGGGTTGCGGGGCACAAGGGGGTGGGTCTGCGGATGCTGGCGCAGCCGCTGGTGCTGTGGCGGGTCGAGGAGAATCGAAGCAGCGTGGGGCGGTCGCCGGACTGGCGGGCATCGCTGGCCTGGATTCTGCGGATGCGGCCGTTGATTTCTCCGCGGGCCTTCTCGTGGTTTATTGCCATCCAGTGCGCGTGGCGGGTGCAGGCCAGCCGCGCGGGGCTGAGCGCGCGGATCGCGCTGCTGTGGCTGTATCTGGCGCAGGGGCGGCCGGAGATGCGCTCGTTTCTGCTGTTCTTTTTCTTCGGGTGCATTCCTACGGGACTGCGCAAATGGCTGAGCTCGATGCTGAAGAAGATGGTGCTGGCTTCTGAACCGGCTCCTGGGCTGCAGCTCGCGTTCGTTCGGACCTCGGACGCGGCGGCGCTGCGGCGGACCTCGCGCTGAACGGAGGAGTTCCCTTCTGGTGAACGACTACACGGTCAGCTATCTCAGTGAGGTCGGGCGGATTGCTGCGAGCCTGGATGCTGCGGCCATCGACCGGATGGTCGATTTGCTGGTGGAGATTCGCGGGAAGCAGGGGCGCTTGTTTTTTCTGGGTGTGGGGGGCGGCGCGGGGCACGCCGGCCACGCGGTCAACGATTTTCGCAAGATCGCCGGGATTGAATCGTACGCGCCCACCGATAACGTCTCCGAGCTGACGGCGCGGATCAACGATGAGGGGTGGGAGTGCTGCTATGCGCAGTGGCTGCGGGGCAGCCATCTCAGCGCGCGGGACGGGGTGTTTATCTTCTCGGTGGGCGGGGGGAATGCTGAGCGCAAGGTGAGCCTGAACCTGGTGGCCAGCCTTGCGCTGGCGCGGGAGGTGGGGGCGCGTATCCTGGGCGTGGTCGGGCGGGATGGCGGCACGACGGCGCAGATGGCCGATGCGTGCCTGGTGATCCCCACGCTTTCGGCGGAGACGGTGACGCCGCACACGGAGGAGTTTCAGGCGGTGGTCTGGCACCTGCTGGTGTCGCACCCGCGGCTGCGCTGCCACGAGATGAAATGGGAATCGGGGCAGTAGGGCGGCGCGCGGTTTTTCTGGATCGCGATGGCGTTCTGAATGCGCTGGTGCTGAATCCGGCGACGGGCCGCATGGAATCGCCTTTGATTCCGGAGGATTTTCAGATGTTACCGGGAGTTATTGCCGCGCTCCAGAGACTTCAGGCTGGTGGATATCCGCTGATTCTGGTTTCTAACCAGCCGAATTATGCGCTGGGTAAGTCGACGTGGCTGATGCTGGGCCTGATCCATCATAAGTTTGTGACGGAGCTAGTCGGGGCCGGGATTCACTTTGCGCGATTCTGCTACTGCCTGCATCACCCCAAAGGCGTGGTCGCGGGGTATGCGGGACTATGCCTCTGCCGCAAGCCATCGCCCTGGTTTCTGCAGCGCGCGGGCGATGACTTCGATCTGTCGCTGGCGGACTCATGGATGATCGGCGACCAGCCGACGGACATGGAATGCGGGCGGGCCGCCGGTGTGCGAACGCTGCGGATCGGCTCAGGCTCCGGGCCGCAGCTGGCGGTCCACGATCCGTGCGCCGACGTCCTGGCGGGCGACCTGGCCGAGGCTGCGGAGATCATCCTCAGCCGCTGACCTGTCTGCCACAGGAGGTTTCGGCAGAAGACTCGTATCGATGGTGTAGGCCGCGGCAAGCGCGTCGCGGTGGAACATGTCGACGGTCTCGAGGGAGTAGGCGGCGAGATCTTTGCCGACGAGGTCGAGCTTGCGCAGGATCTCGGGGGGGAGGGTGATGATGTCGCACCCGGCCTGCTCGGCCTGGAAGATGTTGAGCACCTGTCGGGGACTGGCCCAGAGCAACTGGACCTGCGGCCTTTGCCGGAGGAGCACTTTGGCCCAGGCCATAAGCGGCAGGGGATCGATGCCGGTGTCGGCGATGCGGCCGGCAAAGACGGAGACAATGGCCCAGGCCTGCGGGGGGAGAGCCTCCGCAACCCGCTCGACCTGCTCGAGGGTGAGGATCGCGGTCACGTTCAATGCGACACCGGCATTCGCCAGGCGGTGGATCAGCGGTCCGAGGAAGACGCCGGCACGACTGGTGACGGGGATCTTGACGTTGACGTTGGCGCCCCATGTAGCCAGGGTCATGGCCTGGCGTTCCATCTCGGCTTCGTCCTCGGCAAAGACTTCGAGGGAGATGGGCCGATCGGGCACAAGCGCCAGCAGGTCGCGGGCAAAGGCTTCATAGTCGCGGACGCCGGCCTTGCGCATCAGGGTGGGATTGGTGGTGAAGCCCTGGATCCAGGGTTTAGCCGCCATCTCCAGAATGCTGGTCAGATCCGCGCCGTCGCTGAAGAGGCGGATGCGCCAGTCTTCGATTCTTCTCATGGTCAGTCTCCGGCAGGTTGGTGGTGGGTGACGGGGGTGTGGCGCTCTCTCCAGGCGGCGCGTTTTTCGCGTGCCCACTGCCGCAGGGTCAGAAAGATGAACTGAGTATTGCCGATGAGGTAGCGACGCCACAGGCGCCGAGGCTCCATGATGACGCGGAAGAGCCATTCGAGGGCGTTGCGCTGCATCCACTGGGGCGCGCGGCGCTGCAGGCCTGCCTGGGTATCGAAGGCCGCGCCCACGGGGAGGATGACGCCGACGCCGAGCCGGTCGCGATGGCGCTGCATCCAGATTTCCTGTTTGGGTGCGCCGAAGGCGACGCAGAGCAGGTCGGGCCGCGCTTCTTCGACGGTCTTCTCAATCCAGAGCAGCTCGGCTGGATCGTTCTCGAAGCCGGGAGGCGGGCAACAGGTGCCGCAGATATTGAGGCCCGGATAGCGCTGGCGGAGATTGAAGGCAGCCATTTCGGCGGCGCCCGGCAATCCGCCGAGGAAGAAGACGCGGAAGCCATAACGGGCGGCCTCGGCGCACATCCGTTCCATCAGGTCGCCGCCGGTGACGCGCTCGGGAATGGGGACGCCGAGGAGGCGCGAGGCCAGGACCACGGACATGCCGTCGGGAACGGAGAGGTCTGCTTTTTGGACGGCCTCGGCAAAGAGCTGGTCCTTCTGGGCGAGGGTGACGAGCTGGGCATTGGGACCGACGACGGTAAGGGTGGGAAACTCCCCGCGATGCAGGAGCGCCTCGACCAGCAGGATGGCGGCATAGTCCATGGAGATGCGATCAACGGGAACGCGTCCGAGGACGAAGCGCGGAGGCAGGGGCAGGCGTGTGGAGCGCTCCCTGGATTCGACGGGTTTCACACTGGCGGTTGCCTCTCGAATGGCGACAGCCGCATCGGTCTCGATCATCAGACCCACAGAGTTTCCTTCCTTTCCCAAAAGAGCTGGGGCGCGACTCCATTGGCAATCGCGGTTTTGCGTAGTTCGTCACGGAAGCGGCCGGCGACATAGCGGGGCGAGGCGCCGATGGAGCGCGCGAAGGCCGCGGCACCACGCCAGGGTTCACGCCGGGCCAGATGCATATTGCAGCGGCGGAGCCAGTCTTTGGCGCGCACGGCAGAGGGATTCAAAAAGCCTGCGAGAACCGTTCTGACTTCGCCGAGGGGCTGGGGCGGGAATCCCCAGAGATCGGAAAGCAGAAGGTACTGCACATAGAGGGCAGCGAGCTGCTGGCTCTCGAGGTTGCGCGAGCTGACGCTGTGCTCGCTCTGGCGAAATCCCACGAGGACCTGGGGAATGCAGCGAATCTCATACAGGCGAGCCATGCGCCACCAGAGGTCGGCATCCTCGGCATGCAGGTCCATGCGATAGCCGCCGATCGCGATCGCTTTCTGAACATTGAGGGCTACGGAGGAGTGGCAGATGGAGAGCAGGCGGCCGCCTTCGACGATGGAGCGGAGCTCATCGGCAGTACCGCGCGAGCAGCGAAACTGGCCGGCACAACGCTGGTGCGGGTGATAGTCGGCCAGAGAGTAGATGAGGCCGGCGTCGGGGAATTGCGCGATGGCATCGAGCAGGGATTCGATGCGCGTTGGATAGGAGACGTCGTCGGCGTCCATGCGGACGAGCCAGGGGGTACGGGTCTCGCGGAGCAGACGGTTGAGGGTGCGGGTGACGCCGGCATGGGGCTGCTGGACGACGCGCAACTGCGGAAGTCTGAGGCTCTGCAGGTAACCGGCGCTGCCGTCGCTGCCTCCATCGAGGATGGCGAGGATGGGAAAGCCGCGGACGCTCTGCGAGAGAAGACTCTGCATCGCTTCCGGGAGCCAGGGCATGGCATCGCACACGGGCATCCCCACCGTGATGATGAGTTCTGGATTT
This sequence comes from Acidobacteriaceae bacterium, assembly GCA_049585375.1. Lineage (GTDB taxonomy): Bacteria > Acidobacteriota > Terriglobia > Terriglobales > Acidobacteriaceae > Palsa-343. The sequence goes on along the minus strand of JBAUZR010000636.1, from coordinate 20,196 downwards.
CGCATTGCGAGAGACCAAGGCAAAGAGAACTGCAGTTGCGGTCTAAGTGCGCCGCTTACCTCTTATTGTTAACTTATGGATGACTTATATCCGGGGGGGGATGTGGATCTCGAAAAATATTTCTGCGCCGGATCACCACGGTAATCCACCTGACTGAAGTAACCATTGCTCGACCAGCAACGCCCTGCTGATCCAATCGACAACCTGACTTGCGTAACGATGGCGGCGACAGAAACGGTTGCCAATTCGGGACGCGCAACGAAAGATAGACATCGTTGCGGGCGGATTACGCTCCGGCAATTCCGGATTCTCTGCTGTTCCTGAATCAACTATCTGCTGAAAAGGATTCTTTCGTGCTTCTTTCTGAGGCCAGTTATTTCCTTGTGGGGGGCGCCGGATTCATCGGCAGCCATTTCACCGACACTCTTCTCGCATCGCCCAAAACCCGCCGGGTGACGGTCTTCGACAATTTCTCGTCGGGACGGGAATGGCATTACGAAGCGCACACATCGGATGAGCGGCTGAACGTGGTGCGCGCGGATGCCAGTGATATCAACGCGCTTATAGCGACGATGGAGGGGCATGACTGGGTGATTCATCTGGCCGCCAACCCGGATATCGCTCGCGCGGTGGAGCTGCCGGAGATCGATTTCTATCGCGGCACCCTGCTGACCAACAACGTGGTGGAGGCGATGCGGCGGAGCGGGCTGCATCGGCTGCTGTATGCCTCGGGGAGCGGGGTGTATGGGGACGCCGGGGAGACTGTGGTCGCGGAGGATTACGCGCCGATGCTGCCGGTTTCCACCTATGGGGCGAGCAAGCTGGCGTGCGAATCGCTGATCGCCAGCTACTGCTCGATGTTCGGACTGCGCGCGTGTGCGCTCCGTTTCGGGAACGTGGTGGGGCCGCGGCAGACGCATGGAGTGGGCTTCGATTTTCTGCGCAGCCTGCGGGCGCAGCCGAACCGTTTGCGCATCCTGGGCGACGGGCAGCAGAGCAAGCCGTACGTTCATGTGAGCGATGTGGTGGACGCTGCGCTGTGCGCGGCGGGCAAGGCTACTGCACCGTTCTCCGTGTTCAATGTGGCCACCGATGATGCGGTCACCGTCGATCAGATTGCGGACTTCGCGGTTGAGGCTCTGGACCTGGCCGCGCTGCCCTCACGGGAATACACGGGGGGGCGGCGCGGCTGGCAGGGGGATGTTCCGGTGGTGCGCCTCGATTCGACGCGCATGCGGTCGCTGGGATGGCTCCCGAAATGGAACAGCCGCGAGGCCGTACGGCATTCGCTGCAGGAGATGAAGGCAGATGAACGTATATTGCTCAACTAACGCGACAGGTGAATCGCCGCTGGCCAGCCTCGCTGGATTCTTCGGATCGGGGCCGTTTTTTCCCGAGGCGGAGAAGCTGAGCGCCCGGTCGCGCTGCAACTGCGCCTCGCACTGGCCGCCGCGGTTGGCGCTGCTGGCGGGCGGTCTGGCGACACGGCTTCGCCCACTGACGACCAGCACGCCGAAATCGCTGATTCAGATTGCCGGTGAGCCGTTTTTGGCGCATCAGCTGCGGCTGTTGCGAGCGGGAGGGATTCGCGAGGTGGTGATCTGCTGCGGATTTCTCGGTGAGCAGATCGAGGAGTTCGCCGGCGACGGGAGCGGCTTCGGTCTCTCCATCGCGTACAGTTACGACGGGGAGACGCCGCTGGGGACGGGCGGGGCGCTGCGGGCGGCGCTTCCGCTGCTGGGGCGGCAATTCCTGGTGATGTATGGCGACAGCTGGCTGACGGAGCCGATTGAGCCGATCTGGCGCGCGTTCTGCGAGTCGGGCAAGCCGGCGCTGATGACCGTTTACCGCAACCAGAACCGCTGGGGGTCCAGCAATGTCGAGTACCGCAAGGGGGTGGTAGTTCGTTATGACAAGCGGCACCCGTCAACGACGATGCACCACATCGATTACGGATTCCAGGTGCTGGACGCGGGGGTTCTGGAGCGCTGGACGGTTCCTGTATTCGACTTGAGCGATGTTTTGTCGGGGCTGGCGGATTACTCGATGCTGGCCGGGCACGAATCGGCGGACCGTTTCTATGAGATTGGATCGTTCTCGGGACTGCGCGAAGCTGAGCCGGTTGTTGCTGCCGGGGCCGATCCGGCGGTGCGGGCGCTCTCATGCCCGCGATGCGGACGTCCCCCTGAAAAAGATGCACCGAGGGTCTGCTGATGATCATGACGCGGACGCCTCTGCGAATTTCGATCGGCGGCGGCGGCACCGATCTTCCCTCGTATTACCAGGAGCACGGCGGAGGGTTCGTCATCTCGGCGGCCATCAGCAAATACGTCTATATCACAGTGAATCGCAGCTTTTTGCCGGGCTACTTTCTGAAGTATTCGGAGACGGAGCACGCTGCTACCTGCGATGAGATACGGCACCCGTTGCTGCGGGAAGCGATTCGGATGCACCGCGCCTCGTCGCCGCTGGAGGTGGTGAGTGTGGCGGATGTGCCTGCGGGGACGGGGCTCGGATCTTCCGGGACATTTTTGGTGGGGCTGCTTCACGCGCTTTATGCGCTGCAGCGCGAGCCGGTGACGGCGGAGGTGCTGGCGCGGGAGGCGGTGGAAATCGAAATGAACCGGCTGGGGCAGCCGGTGGGAAAACAGGACCAGTACATCGCCGCATATGGGGGACTGTTGTGCCAGGAATATCTGCCGGACGGCGAAGTGCGGGTGACGCCGCTGCATATGGCAGAAGAATCGCTGCGGGAGCTGCGGGATTCGCTGATGCTGTTTTTTATCGGGAGCACGCGCAATGCTTCTTCTCTGCTGGGGGAGCAGAAGCGGCTTTCTGAGGCACGGGACCCGGCGATGATCGACAGCCTGCACTTTGCGCGGTCGCTGGGCCGGGAGATTCGGGACGCGCTGGAAGCCGGACACGTAGCAGAGTTCGGATCGCTGATGCATCGGCACTGGCTGCGGAAGCGGACGCGGTGCTGCCGGATGTCGAGCAGCCACATTGACGCGCTGTACGAGCTGGCTCGGTCGGAGGGGGGCGCGACGGGCGGCAAGCTGGTGGGGGCGGGGGGCAGCGGGTTTCTGCTGCTGCACACGCAGGATCGGCGGCGGCTGCGGGACACCATGCTGCGCGCGGGGCTGCACGAGATGGATTTCGCCTTTGACTTCGATAGATCGGTGGTGCTGCTGCGCAATGTGTAAGGCCAGCGACAAATCGGGAGGTCGCTTGTGAGCCGCACTTCTTTGGAAGGCATCGACTCGCGCGCCGAGTGGACCGTGATCGACCTTTGCAGTGTTTTCTGGCGGCGGCGAGTGTGGATCGCGGGCTCGCTTGCGTTCTTCGTAGGCCTGGCGGTGATGGACTGGGCGGTGGTGACGCCGCGCTACCGCGCGACAGCGATTCTTGAGATCCAGAAGGAGTCTCACGGAGCGTTCGGGCTGGATAACACCACGACGGACGAGGCCACCGCTGAGGTCAGCGATTCGTTTGACGACAACCTTACGTTGCAGACCGAGATGGCGATTCTGCAGTCCGACGCTCTTACGCTGGACGTCATCCGCAGTACCGGACTTGAAGAGACACGCGACTACTTTGGTCCAAGGCCAGGGGGCTTCGCTTTTCTACATCGGCTCGCCTTCTGGCGGAGGCCGCTGGAGCCGCTCGCTGTGCCTTTGAGCGACGCGCCTAACCGGCGGTACGCCGCGCTGAAGATCTTTGCCGCTCATCGCAAAATCGTGGCCGAGGCTGGAACTCGCCTGATCGACATCAGCTACTCGGATCCGGATCCGGCTCGCGCGGCGCGGGTGGTGCGGTCTCTCGTCCAGGCGCTGTCCGATTATGGGTTTCAGTCGCGATCCTCTGCCGCGGCGCAGTCGGCGACGTGGCTTTCGGGGCAGCTTGCCGCGCTGAAGGAGCAAACGGAGAGTCTGGATGCGCGGGCCGCGACGCTGGACCGCGCATCGGGCGATTACGGCGACGACCCCGCACACAATCCTGTGCTGGCGCGGCTGGATTCTCTGAACGCCGCGCTGTCTACGGCGGAATCGAACCGGATTGTGCGGGAGGCGATCTGGCGCGCAGTGCAAAGCGGCGATGCGGAAGCGCTCTCCGGACTGGGCGGGAACCCGGCTGCGGGCGCGAACACGCAGAATTCGTTCGCGCTGCTGCAGACGCTGCGCGCACAGGAGGCGCAGGGCAAGGCGCAGCTGGCCGAGTCAGGGAAGCGCTACGGGGCAAGCTGGCCGGCGGTGGCCGAGCAGCGTGCTCGCCTGGAAACTGTGGACAAATCCATTCAGGAGGAAGTACGCCGGCTCGGGGACCGCGCTCACAGCGACTACGATGTCGCGGTCCAGGCGGAGGCCTCGGCGCGCGACGCTTTCAACCAGCAAAAGGCGCTGGCGTCGGGTCTGACGGGGAACGCGGTTGCTTTACGCCTGGCGCGGCAGGAGGCCGATCAGAGCCGCGCGCTCTACTCGAGCCTTCAGACTCGGCTGGAGCAGACCGGGGTTCTGGAAGGTCTGCACTCCGGCAACTTCGCTGTTGTCAGCCCTGCGCTTGTCCCTCCGCCGGACCACCCCACGAGTCCGAATTTGCCGCTGCTGGCCGCGGTCGCCGTTGTTGCCGGTCTTGGCATCGGCGGTGCAGCTGCCATCGCACGCGAACTTACCGACAATACTATTCACACGGCTGGCGATCTCGAAGCGCTGCTTGATGCGCCGGTGTTTGCCATTCTTGCGTGTCCGCCGGAGAGGCGGCCCTGGTATCAACGCTTCCTTCCGGCTCCTGCTTCGGCCGACCTGGTTCTGGAGGCTGCGGCGGGCTCCGATTTTGCGTTGGCCGCGCCACTGTCGCCATTTGCCGAATCGCTTCATCGGTTGCGCGCTTCGCTTCTGCTCTCGCACAGCGGACGCGCGCCGCAGATCATCACGGTTACGGGGGCGTCGGCTGACAAGCCTTCAGGGGGTGCGCCCGCGATGTTTGCCACCGGTTACATCGAAAACGAATCACCGACTCTGGCTCTGAGTCTTGCTGCGGTTCTGGCGCAATACGGCGCCCCGGTGCTGTACATCGACGCGGATCTGCGGTCTGCGCCGGCCGGCGGCGTTTTGCCTTTGGAGGCGGGCCTCAGCGATCTGCTGAGCAGCGATCAGGCGCCGGAGTATGGGCATCCGGAGACGGCGCCACCGCTGCTGTCCGTATTGTCATCGGGCGCCCGGCCGCCTTGCCCGGCCGAGCTGATCGCTTCGGCCCGCATGCAGCAGCTGCTGGCTCGGTGCCGCGAGGAGTTCAGCTTTATCGTCATCGACGGGCCGGCCGCCGAGTTCGCCGACGCGCTGGTGCTGGCCCAGCAATCGGACGCGGTTCTCGTTTTCGCGCGCGCCGGGACAACGCGGAGGGAGCCGTTTCTTTCTCTTCACGACGCTCTCAGCCGTCAGATCCCGAGCCATGCTGTTCTCGGGGTGGTGCTCGAGGCTGCTTCTCATGGAGCGATGTATGCGCAGGCGTGATCGGGTCCGGGCAGTGGGCCTTATCGCGGCGCTGCTGGCCGCCTTTCTCACCTGCTCGGCACAGAACGAGCCGACACAGGCACCTGCCGCAACGCCTTCCGCCGGGGGGCCGGCGCCTGCCGGTTCCGGAACCACCGACGCAACAGGGCCTCCCGCCGAATCGCTCCTGATCGGGCCTGGCGATCTGCTGCAAATCACGGTGCTGCGCGAATCCGAACTCGACCAGAAGGTGCGCGTGCTCGATTCCGGAGAAATCTCGCTCGAACTGGCGGGGGATGTGCCCGTGCAGGGATTGACGCCGGTGGAGGCCGCGGCCCGGATCGCCGCCAAATATCGCGACGGCAATTTTCTGCTGCACCCGGAGGTTTCGGTGCTGGTGGAGGAATACGCCACGCAGACGGTGACGGTGCTGGGCCAGGTCGCGCATCCCGGCACGGTGCGCGTGACCGCGCCACGGACGCTGATCGACGTGCTCTCGCTGGCCGGGGGCCTGAACGAATTTGCAGACCGGCACATTGTGGTGGAGCGCAAGGCGCGCGATGGGCAGCCCGCTGAGCGGATCCATGCTTTCATTCCTAATCGCGCCGATGATGCTCTGAACGCGGACATCCTCATTCGCCCGGGGGACACGGTTCTCGTCCCCAAGGCGGGGATTGTTTACGTGCTGGGGGACGTCGCGCATCCGGGCGGCTACGTGATGCAGAACGATTCAAAGCTGACGGTGCTGCAGGCGATCGCGCTGGCGTCCGGCGCTGCAAAGACGGCCAGCGAGCGGAAGGCCAAACTGGTGCGGAGCATTGACGGGCGGCCGCTCTCCATCGATTTGCCGCTGCGCGACATGGAGCGGGGCCGCGAACCCGACGTTCCTCTGCAGGCGAACGACATTATTTATGTGCCGTTCAGCGTGATGCGCAATCTGTCGCTGGGGCTGGCCAACATCACTGCAGCGGCCAGCTCGGCGCTGATCTACGCCACGCAATGAGTGCGCTGCATCCTTTTCGGCGGCTCACGGTCCGCGACTTCCCTTCTCCGCGCCTGGAAGACCTGGCCTGCGCTGCGCTGTTCGCATTTTTCGCCATGCAGGGATCGATACCGGGCATTGCGCCGGCGCAGGCACTGGAGATGACGGCCAGTGCCCCGTCGAACCTGAATACCGTCGGCGGCATCCTCTCCCAGGTTTTTGCCAATGCGCTAATTCTCGTGCTGCTGTTGCTGCGGCCGCGCCTGGTTTTGCGGCGGATTGGGGCCGTGCCGTGGCTTGCCGTGGTGGCCGTGCTGGCCATCGCGTCGACCGCGTGGTCGCTGGATCCCGCGCTGACGCTGCGGCGCGCCATTCCATTCGCGCTTGCCGGGGTGTTTGGCGTGTACTTCGCTGCTCGCTTTCCGCAGCCGCGTCAGTTGGCGATTCTGCGCCTGACCCTGGTGACACTGGCGGTGGCGACGGTGGTGGTTGCTCTGTTGCTGCCTGCGAGCGGCCTCGATCATTCGCCCGGGCATGCCGTCGACTGGCAGGGAGTGTTCACGCAGAAGAATGCGTGCGGCCGGATGATGGTTCTGGCCACGGCTGTCATTCTGTTCGGGGAACGGATCACGATCGGGCGGATGGCGAGCCTGGCTCTGTTCCTCTTTGTGTTGATCATGAGTGGCTCGCGGGGGGCGTGGATCATCGAGGGGGCGCTGCTTCTTCTGTGGCTGCTGGTCCGGATCGGGCGGCGATGCAGTCAGCGCATGCGGATGGTTCTGGCGGTCGCCGCGCCCACTGCTGCGCTGAGCCTGGCGGTGCTGGGTCGGGTGGAATACCCACGGCTGGCTCCGTTGTTCGGCCGCGATCCTACGCTTTCCGGGCGAACGGCCATATGGGCGCAGGTTGTGCAGAGCATCGTTCGACATCCGTGGCTTGGCTACGGGTACGACGCTTTTTGGCGCGGGATGCAGGGGCCATCTCTGCAGATTGCTGCGGCCGTGCACTTTGTGGTGGTGCACGCTCACAATGGATTCCTGGAAATCGCGCTGGAGCTGGGGGTGGCGGGGCTTGTGCTTTTTCTGCTGACCGGCCTGCGTGCGGTTCGGCAGCTGTGGGTGGTTTGGAAGCGGGGCTCCATCGATCGCATCGCTTTCCCGCTGGCGGTACTGTTTCTGGTTGTTTTGTACGATCTGGATGAAAACACGCTGCTTCTTTACAACGGGCTCTTCTGGGTTCTGTGCGTCGCGGCACTGGTGACGGTCGATTCTGCCTTTCGTGACTGCCATCACACCGGCAGCTCCACCCCGCATGCAATCCTGTCCCTGCGGCGTCATCGCCTGAGGAGCGCTGCTCGATGGGGGGCGCAGGAAGTTCCGTGAATCCAACCGTCGTCATTTACCGCTCCGAACTGCTGCCGCCGTCAGAAACTTTTGTGGCCTCGCAGGCGCACGCGCTTCGGCGGTACTCGCCGCGGTTCGCGGGTCTGCGCAGGGTACCGGCCGGGCTGCCTGTCGATCCCTGCGAATCCGTGCTGCTCACGCAAACCGACAAACCCGCCGATAAGGTGCGGCGGCGCTTCTTTCTGGCCACCGGCACTGCTCCGAAGTTTGTTCGCGCTCTGGAGCGCATTCGTCCCGTGCTGATCCATGCGCATTTCGCGCCGGACGGGGCCGCGGCGCTTCCACTGCAGAAGGAGCTGCGGGTGCCGCTGCTGGTGACCCTGCACGGTTACGACGCCACGACTACGGACGAGGCTCTGCGGGAGACGATTGCGGGCCGTGTCTTTCTGCGGCGGCGTAAGGAACTGAGGGCACGGGCGCGCTTTTTCATTTGCGTCTCGGAGCATATCCATCAGCAGGCGCTGGAGTTTGGCGTCCCTGAAGACAAGATTCGAACCATTCCGATTGGGGTTGACCTGAACCTCTTCGCGCCGGACCCGCTGCGCTCGCGCTCCCGCGATCCTATCGTTCTGTTTGTGGGGCGCCTGGTGGAAAAGAAGGGATGCGAGTATCTGATCCGCGCGATGGCGGATGTGGAGAGCCGGCACGCGCACGCCAAACTTCTGATCGTTGGCGACGGGCCGCTGCTGGATCCACTACGCGCGCAGGCCCGCGCGGGCCTGCGCAGCTGCACCTTCCTGGGATCGCAGCCGCCGAACGTTGTGCGCGATTTGATGCTGCGCGCCAGCCTCATCGCGGCGCCCAGCATCGTGGCTTCCAACGGCGATACCGAAGGGCTGCCAATTACTCTGTGCGAGGCTCAGGCCATCGGGCTGCCTGTTGTGGCGTTTCACGGACCCGGCGTCGCTGAAGCCGTGGTCGAAAACGAGACGGCGCTGCTTGTCGCCTCGCGCAATGATCGGGCTCTGGCCGAGGCGATGAACACGGTGCTCGACGATCCCGATCTTGCTGTGCGGCTGGCTGCGGCGGGGCGACGGCGCGCCGAAGCTTTGTTCAGCCTCGAAACGCAGACCGCGCGGCTCGAAGACCTCTACTCAGAAGCTCTGGGCTGATGCCGCCGGAAGAAGAGTCCCTGTGGCGCGGGTCCCTGTGGATGATCTCCGGACAGGGCGTCGCGATGGGGGCGCAGATTGTTTACTTCATCCTGATCGGGCGAGCGCTGGGGAGCCGCGAATACGGGGCCTTCGTCGGGGTGGCCGCGCTGATCGCTTCGCTGAGCCAGTTCAGCTCGCTTGGGATGGAGATGATCCTGGTTCGCAATGTGAGCCGCGATCGCGCCAGCTTTCCGCGGACGTGGGGGCATGCGCTGCTGTTCACGGCGGTGGGATTTCTGGTGCTGCTGGGCGTCTCGATGCTGATCGCGCACTTTGCGCTGCGTCCGGAGCTGCGGACGCTGGTGCCGTGGATCGCGCTCGCGGATGGATTGCTGGGAAAGCTGGTCCAGCTCAGCGCTCGCGCCTTTCAGGGAGCGGGCCGGTTGGCGTGGACGGCGCGGCTGACCGCGCTGACGTATGTGGGGCGCGCTGTTGCCGCGGCGGGCTTGTGGAGGTTCGTCCGCGTCCATCATTTGCAGTCGAGCGCGCTGCTGTGGGCGCATCTTTATTGGATCGCTACTTTGGCGGTTGCTGTTTTTGCTCTGCTGGTGGCGACGATTCGGCTGGGGTGGCCGCGCTTTGCCGCGGTGCGACGGGGGGATCTCAGCGAGGGTCTGAGTTTTTCTCTGTCGAGCAGCTCGATCTCGGTCTACAACGACATTGATAAGACCTTTCTCGCTGGACTCGGCCAGATGCACGCAGCCGGCATCTACTCGGCTGCCTACCGCGTGGTGGATGCGGCCAGCGCTCCGATTTATGCGGTGTATGCTGCGGCGGCTCCGCGGTTTTTCCGACATGGCGCGGGCGGTGTGGTCGCTGCCCGGGACTTTGCGCGGACTACGCTTCGCCGGACGCTGCCGCTGGCGGTGATGTCGGCGGTTTTACTTGCTCTTGCTGCGCCGCTGTTGCCGGTTCTTTTTGGGCCGTCGTTTGGGGACTCGGTGCATGCGCTGCGCTGGCTGTGTCTGCTGCCGGTGCTGCGGGCGCTGCACTACTCGTGGGGGTCGGCGATTACCGGGTCCGCTTCGCAGTGGAACCGGACGGCTACGCAGTTTGGCGCGGCTGCGCTGAATCTGTGCCTGAACTGGTTGCTGATTCCGCGGTGGTCCTGGCAGGGCGCGGCGCTGGCCAGTTTGCTCACCGATGCCGCGCTGGCTGCGGCCAGTTATTGGGTGCTGGCGCGGCTGAGCCGGCGGGAAGAATCCGGGGCTAAAGCCCGTTTGACCCTGCGGCCTTTACGGCACGACTGAAGTCGCGCCCTGATACAGGGGCAGAACACAAATCTTCAACGAAGTTCAGATACGCCATGCTGGTCCCCAAGTTGCCGGAGGAGGAATACGTAATCGAGGGCGATCTCTTTCAGGTAGTCGTAGCGGCCTGAGGAGCCGCCGTGGCCTGCGCTGAGGTTGGTGTGCAGCACCAGGACTCGGTCGTCGGTTCGCAGCGTGCGCATCTTCGCTACGTACTTCGCCGGCTCCCAATACATCACCTGGCTGTCGTGCAGGGAGGTCTTGACCAGCATGGCCGGGTAGGGCTTCGCTTCTAAATTGTCATAGGGGGAATAGCTCAGCATGTACTCAAAGGGTTCTTTCTGGTTGGGATCGCCCCACTCTTCGTACTCGGGGACGGTCAGGGGCAGGGTGGGATCGAGCATGGTGTTCATCACGTCGACGAAGGGGACGTGCGCGATGATGACGCGGTAGAGGTCGGGCCGCATGTTGGCAACAGCCCCCATCAGGAGGCCGCCGGCGCTGCCGCCTTCGGCCGCGACGCGGTCCGGCGCACCGTAACCCTGCGCGACCAGGTGCTCGGTGACAGCGATGAAGTCGGTGAAGGTGTTGCGCTTGTTCATGAGGCGGCCGGCATCGTGCCAGGCTTTGCCCATGTCGCCGCCGCCGCGGACGTGCGCGTAGGCCAGGACGAATCCGCGATCGAGGAGGCTGAGGCGATTGCTGTTGAAGCCGAGCGGCAGCGAGTAGCCATAGGCGCCGTAGCCATAGATCCAGAGCGGATTTTTGCCGGGCTGACGCTGGTCTTTGCGCCAGACGAGCGAAATGGGAATCTGTACGCCGTCCGGGGCCTTCGCGAAGATTCGCTCCGACGCATACAGTTCCCGATTAAATCCGCCGGGCACTTCCACCTGCTTCAGAAGCTTTGACTCGCCGGTGCGCACGTCGTATTCGAAAACCGACGCCGGGGTGACGAGCGACTGGTACGCGTAGCGATACTTCGCCGTGTCGTAGACGCGATTGGCATGGGGATGGGTGCTGTAGACGGGCTCCGGAAAGGCAATTTCGCGGCCCTCGGCCATCTCCGGCCCGACGCTCGTGAACGGACGGATGCGGACGTGCTGGAGGCCTTCGCGGCGCTCCCACACCACCGCGTGATGGGCAAACAGATCGACTTCCTCCAGCATGGCCTCGGGGCGATGCGGGATCAGCTCGGTCCAGTGGTCGCGGCCGGGTGTTTCCAGAGGAGCGGTGACGAGGCGGAAGTTTCGCCCGGCGTCGTTCACGCGCAGATACAGCCGGCCATTGCGATGGTCGGCGTAGTACTCGATCTCATCGCGGCGCGGCTCAATGAGCCGCCAGGCGCCCATCGGATCATTCGCCGGCAGCAGACGCTCCTCGGTCGCGGTGTGGCTGGCGCTTTCGAGAATCAGATACAGGTCGTCGCGGGTGCGGCCGACGCCGATGTTGAAACGCTCGTCCTTCTCCTCGTAGATGAGCGGGTCATCGGTGTGCGGCGTGCCCAGGACGTGCCGGAAGAGCTGGAACTGGCGCTTCTGCTCCTCGTCCTCAACGGTGTAGAAGATGGTCCGATTATCCGCCGCCCACACCACGGAGCCTACTCGCTGTACTCGCTCGTTGAGCACCGCGCCGGTGCGCAGATCTTTGACATAGAGCGTGTACTGACGGAAGCCTTTGTTGTCGCAGGAGTAGATGAGCAGGTTCTCGTCGTCGGAGATGACCATGGTGCCCAGGGCGAGGAAGCTCTCGTGCTCGGCCAGCGCGTTTACGTCGAGGAGGATCTCCTCATCGCCGGTCGGCTCCTCGGCCGTTCCGCGCTTGCGACAAAAGATCTCGTACTGCTTTCCCTGCTCGGTGCGGGAGTAGTACCAGTGTTGGCGATCACGGAAGGGCACGGAGATGTCGGTTTCTTTGATGTGGCTGAGCATCTCGTCGTAAAGCTGCTTCTGCAGATCTTCAGTTCCGGACATGACCTGAGAGCAGTACGCGTTCTCCGCCTCAAGATACGCGAGCACCTCGGGGCTCTCCTTCTCGCGCAGCCAGGCATAATCGTCGACCAGGGTGTGGCCGTGCACAGTTCGTTCGGTATGCCGCCGCGCCGCCACCGGAGGCAGTGCGGTTATCTCTCCAACACTCATCTCGCCATCTCGATTCGCTGATTCATATTCAGGAAAAAAGAAGCCTGCACGGCGTGCAGGCTCCCACGATGTTTTCGGGTCCCAGGCCCGGTGCTGCAACTGTGACCTTTACTTTGCCTCGGCTTCCGCTTCGTCGAGCATGGAGTAAAGCTTCGAGAAGTCGGTGATCTGCTTGTAGCCGTGGTCGGTCACCACCCAGGCAGTCGGCGTCTCGTGGATGCCCATGCGGTTGCCGAGCGCCACGTCTTCCTTGACTTCCGCAGCGAGCTTGCCCTGAGGATCCATGACAAAAGGCAGCGCCGTGCCGTGCTGCTGGGCAAACTTCTGGGTGAAGTTCTGTAGATCGCTTTTGGTTTCGATGCTGGACTGGTTGGCAAAGACCGCGTTGCGGTAGTCGTCGCCCAGCTGTTTCGATCTTGTATCGAACCAGCGGGCGTTCACTGCCGCCTGGAAACTCCAGTTATGCATGGGCAGGGGAAAGTCATGCCGCTCCCAGGCGACGTGGTACTTCTCGACCGCCTGCATGATGACGGGATTTTCCATCCCGCACATGGGGCACTCGAGGTCCGCGAACTCCACGATCGCCACTTTGGAACCGGGTGGCGGATGGAGCGCCGAAGTATCCTTCGGATGGAGAATGTCCTGCGCCGGGGCTCCGAGCGCAATCAAAAAACCGACTCCCACAACGACTAACTTGTGCAATCCAACCATGCTTTCGAGTTTAACGTTTCACCCCGAAAAGCTGAAAGTCGGCCAGGGCCGTTCCGCCGTCAGACCTGCTTCTCCGCTCGTTTTGCAGCCCGCCACCTGGCGGCCACAAAGGTGAGGTAGACCAGGTGGATGACAATCGTCGCCGCGTAGGCCAGTACCAGATGCCGCTGTCCAATATCGCCCATTGCCTTATCTCCCTCCCGCCATCTGGGGATGGCCGGGCACAGCGTCGAGTGCGCGCAGCGCCTCGGCCTGCTCCGCCTTCTGCGACCGGTATTCCGATACGTAGCGCAGACTGGCGACGAAAATGCCCCACATGATCCAGCCTGCCAGGTTCCACCAGACCGCCGGCATCATGCTGGGATCAATGCCCGAGCCGGGGGCGCCGCCAAAGACGGGCGCGGGATGCTGGGTGCGCCACCAGCGCGTGGACATATAGACGATGGGCACATCCACATAGCCGAAGATGGCCATGACCGCGGCGAGGGTACGCATCTGCGGACCCGCTGCGAAGCGGCGCAGCAGCAGATAGGCCACGTAGATGAGCCACAGGACGAGGGTGGAGGTGAGGCGGGCATCCCATGTCCACCAGATGCCCCAAACGGCGCGTCCCCAGAGCGATCCGGTGACCAGGCCGATGAGGCAGAAGACCACGCCTACCTCTGCCGAAGTGACCGCGAGGGCGTCGGCTTTGATCGCCAGCTCATGGTTGCGATTGCGCACCGCCAGGTAGACCAGGGAGCAGCCCAGGTTGATGGCAAAGAACAGCCCCATCCCGGCCCATGATGGGATGTGGTAGTAGAAGATTCTCTGCACATTGCCCTGCGCCGCATCCGGAGGCACCACGAACATGGCCACGTGGAAGCCCTCCGCGAGCACTCCCAGGGTGACCGCCAGCCATAACCATCGCCACAGTTTCATAACCGTCCTGCCCTTCCAGCTTCCGATCGCATTTCGAATCTTGCCGCTCCCGCTTCCAGCGCGGCGGGTTGCGCCTTTCGTCAGTGAATTCCGGGCCTCGGCACTCCTTTGACGAGCGGAGTGAGCGCGGCACCGCCGTTATACGAGAACGTAAACCGCACCTTCGCCCGGTCGGTGCTGATGCCGGAGGGAAAGGCATCGTAGGGAACGGATCGCTGGATTGCAGCCCAGGCTGCGCGATCCAGCGGGGCCTTCCCGGACCGCTGCTCGAACGTCATGCCGGATACGCTTCCGTCGGTATGCACCACACACAGAATTCTCACTGTCCCGGCCACCGATTGCGGCGGCTGCACCGACGCGGGCATCAGAGCGGTCCAGGTGTCGTTCGTCCGCTTCTCGAGGGCGGCCCAGTAGTCCCTAAGATTTGCCTGGTCCTCAGAAAACAGGTGGCCCACGACGTCCACCGTGATGGAATTCTGGTCGGTGTCCGGCGTCTGGGGCGCCGATTTGTCTGCCGGGGCCTTCTGCTGCGACCACCCCACCGGGCTCGCACCCAGCGCTAAGGTGATTCCCAGGACTAAAGCCTTCCCACACAACAGCTTCATGCGTTTGCCCTCCTGTGCCGCGGGCCTGCCCGGAATGCTGCTCCGGGGCGCTCTGCAATGCCTCTTCCCGCATCCATCCTGAATAGGGTACAAAGGTACACCATGGCCTGGTTCACACTCATCCTCGGTGCCCTTCTGATGGCCGTCGGCATTGGTGGACAGATTTTCGGTGTCCGCAAATCCACGCGGCTTGCCCCCCAGGATCGCCCCGCCCGCAACTGGGTGATCACTGTCGGCTCGCTGGTGGTCGGCCTGTGGATCGTCGCGTTTTCGGCCGCGCACGTTCTGCATCTGCACCACACCGGCCACTGGTAGGGACTGGCCGTCCCGGGCGGACGCCTTCGGCGAAGACTGGCCGTCATCTGCGGCGCAGTGAAGGTTACTCCGCATGGAGGACCACCTCGAAGAGCAGCATGCAGATGGTTGTGAAGATGATGTCGTAGGATGCGAGCATTTTGATCCAGAGGATCGCGTCGCCTTCGCCGGTGAGGATCGCTGTGGCTGACATGACCATGCCCAGCAGCGCGGGGATAAAGATGGGGAAGAGGATCAGCGGGAGCAGCAGCTCGCGATTGCGCGTCCGCATGGAGAGCGCGGCAAAGAACACGCCGTTGACGATCAGGGACCAGGTTCCGAGGGGGAGCACGAGCGCCAGCATCCACGGATTGCCGAGGGCGTGCAGGTTGTAGAAGACGATGAAGACCGGGGCGAGAGCGATCTCGACAGCGGTGACGAAGATGAAATTGGCCAGGGCTTTACCGAGGAACAGCGACGCTCCTGGGGCTGGCGTCATGCGCAGGCCGTCGAGCACCTGGTTGCGCAGCTCGCGCGCCCATGCCTGATTGAGCGCGCTGACCGCCGCGAACATTGTGGCCACGCAGAGGATTCCACCGGCAATTTGGCGGCTCACCGAGCGGGTGGGATCGAAGGCCAGGCTGAACAGGACGACCACCAGCAGAGCGAAGAACAGCATCGAGTTGATGGCGTCTTTCGAGCGCCACTCGAGGCGGAGGTCTTTGCTCAAATGGACGAGGAAATAGCTCGCTTTCACGCGATCTCCTCTCTGGAACCCGAAGGGGCTGCCGTCCGCAGGACTTTCATGCGGTCCGCTCCTGGCGCGCATCTTTCGTTAAGCCCGCGACCGTACCCCTGGACGCGCGCAGATAATCCGCGGGACTGAGCAGCACCTGCACGCCGCGGGTTCCTGCCGAGACGGAGATCACGTCGAAGAGCTCGAGGGTCTCGTCCACGTAGACGGGGAAATCTTTTTTCGCTCCGAAGACGGTCACGCCGCCGCGAATGTAGCCGGTCAGCGGCTGGACGTCTTTGAGGGAGACCATTTCCGCTTTACGCGCGCCGGCGGCGGATGCGAGCTTTTTGAAGTCCAGCTCGGCATCGCCGGGGACCACAGCGAAGAGGTGCTGCTTGTCGGAGGTGACGCAGAGAAGGGTCTTGAAGACCTGCTCGGCTGGGAGGCCGACTTTCTCCGCCACGACGAGCGCCGAGAATTTTTCGGGATCGACCTGGTACTCGCGAATTTTGTACGAGATGCCGAGCGACTCCAAATAGCGAACGGCGTTGGTTTTGTGGACGCTGGTCATCGCGCCGCCCCCACTGCGGTCAGCCGAGCTTCGAGGCCGGCGGCTCCATAGGTGGCATAGGGACCGCCTTCCAGGGAGGCGACCGCGCCGGCACGCAGGGTCAGCACAAAATCCGCGAGCGGCTCGGCCAGCTCGCGCTGATGGGTAGTGAGCAGAATGGTGCGGTGCTCGGTCCGGAAGGTGTCGAGCAGGCGCAGCATCTGGTGGGCGCTCTGGATATCCATATTGGAGAAGGGCTCGTCGAGGAGGAGCAACTCCGGGCGCGAAATCAGGACCCGGGCAAGCGAGGCCCGCTGCTTCATTCCCTGTGAGTACTGGCCCACGGGGCGCTGCAGCGCGGGGTCGAGGCCTACGCTGCGGAGGGCTTCGGCCGGGGCCACGCAGTCGCGTCCACTATAGAGCCTGGCGAAGTACTCGAGATTTTCCACGCCGGTGAATTCGTCGTACAACATGGTGGCGTGGCTCATGTAGCCGATGCGTCCGCGGGCCTCGGTTGGATCCTCGACCTGGCCTTCGGGGCCACAGATTTTTACTTTGCCGTAGCTGGGTTTCAGGAGGCCAGCGAGGGTGCGCAGCAGGGTGGATTTGCCCGCGCCGTTCTCGCCCAGCACCAGATAGCAGCGGCCGCGCTCGAAGGCGACCGACACTTTGCGCAACGCGGCAAAAGTGCCGTACAGTTTCGAAACCTCGTCGAACTCCGCGATGATGCCGTTCATACGCTGCCGTTCCTGGCTGCAGACACACGTTGCCCGAGGGCGCAGACTACGTCTCCTACACCCTAATCCTTCAACCCTGATCCCTGCTTTACTGTCCTTTGCCGGCGGCTGGGACGGTCATGGCCGCGGTCTGAGTCGGGGCGCCTGGCTTCTGCTGGGCCGGCGCGTACTTCGACGCGCATTTGGCCTGCAGCCCCGTCGCGTGGAAGACGCCATCGCGACCGTAGTGACCGATCGCCAGTGCCTGGCTTTTGTCTTTGAATGTGTCCGGGGGCGGCTCCTCGCCGGTATAGGCGACCTGCAGCTTGCGGTCGTTCTCCACGAGGACAAACTGGGCATGCGCGCCATCGCGTTTGATGGAGCCTGGTTCCACGCTTCCGGCCACACGCAGGTTCCGTGTGTAGACCTTGTTTCCCATCGACTGCAGCTCCTGGATGGTGACGTAGTAGCTCTTGTTCGCTTCCACGCCGGTGACCGCGAGGTAGGAGATCGCCGCCAGGATGATGACCACCGCCGCTGCGATCCGCACAGTCTGGCTGCTGCCGCTTTTCATATGACCATTGTAAGCAGGACGGGGTGCCAGGAGCATGTGACAAATATCACGATGCGAAATTGAGATGTGGACACGGAATCCGTGTCCACATATACTGTGTGTTATCGTGAACCTGACTCTTTCCGTCGATAAACAGACCGTCTCGCGCGCCCGGAAGAAAGCCGAGGCGCTGGGCAAGAGCCTGAATCAGCTGGTGCGCGACTATCTGGAGGAGCTTGCCGGCAGCGGCGACGCAGGCTGCAGCATCGACGAATTCCGCCGCCTCTCGGGGTCCGGGAACTCGCGTGGCTGGCGGTTCGACCGGAACGAGCTGCATGACCGTCCGTAGCTTTTTCGACACCAACATTCTGGTCTACACCGACGATCACTCGGCTCCGGCCAAGCAGCGGCGAGCTCTCGATCTGATCGCCGAACACCGGCTCGCCGGGACGGGCGTGGTCTCCGTGCAGATTCTTCAGGAATATTTCGTCGCCGTAACGCGCAAACTGCGAGTGGATTCGGCCGTGGCTCGCCGCAAAGTGGAGCTACTTGCCGAATTCCAGGTGGTCGTGCCGGAGGTCGAGGACGTGCTCGCCGCCATCGACCTCCATCGTCTTCATGGCTTCTCCTTCTGGGACGCGCTCGTCATCCAGACCGCCAAACATGCCGGATGTCGCCAGCTTCTGACCGAGGACCTGCAGGAAGCTCGTACCGTGGATGGCCTGACGATTCTGAATCCCTTTGCGTCGAGCTGATTCCTCTACTTCCCGAAGGCGCCTGCCGCTGCTTCGGCCACGGTCTGATCCTGCTTTCCCGACCCGCCGCTCACCCCGACGGCGCCGACAACCTCGCCCCCGCGCCTGAGGGGAACGCCGCCGGCAAAGACCATCACGCGGCCGTGGTTGGAGACGTGGATACCGAAAAACTGGTCGCCGCTCTGCGAGTTCTCGCCCAGCGCTTTGGTTTCGATGTCGAAGGCGCGCGCGGTAAAGGCCTTGTTGATGGAGATGTCGATGCTGCCCAGCCAGGCGCCCTCCTGGCGCTCAAAGGCGACCAGGTTCGCTCCCGCGTCTACAACCGCAATGTTCATGGGCTGACCGATCTCGTTCGCCTTCTCCTGCCCGGCACGAATCGCCCGCCGCGCCTCTTCCAGGGAAACACCCAATGCCTTACCCGCCATGATTCTCTCCTCTCGGGAAAATGAAGTTGTCTTTGTTCTACACAGATGTGGCTTTCTCTGCTCGCAGGTCAGGGCCGGCGGGTGCGCCGACCTGCGCCAGGCATAGCCTTCCGGAATCGGGCATTCCGGCGCTGAGATTTATAATCCAGAAAGACTCGCTGCAATTTTCCCACCGCAATCCGATTTAAGGCTGAATGAGGTGATCCGTGGCAGCATCCAATCCCACTCTTGAAATTCTTAAGCCCCGCGCCGAATGGATTGTCCGTCGCAAAGCTGAAGCCGCCCGCACCGGCGACACGAACATGTCGCAGATGCACTTTGCCCGCAAAGGCCTGGCCACCGAAGAGATGGCGTTTGTGGCTGAGCGAGAGAAGGTGCCACTGGAGCTGGTGCGCGACGAAGTAGCCGCCGGGCGACTGATCATCCCGGCCAACATCAATCACCCGGAGCTGGAGCCGATGGGGATCGGCATCGCGACGCGGTGCAAGGTGAACGCGAATATCGGGAACTCCGCCATCACCTCGAATATTGACGAGGAGCTGCGCAAGCTGCACATGGCGGTGCAGCATGGCGCCGATACGGTGATGGATCTTTCCACGGGCGGGGATATTCCTGAAATCCGCGATGCGATCCTGCGCCACTCGCCGGTGCCGATTGGAACGGTGCCGATCTACGAGGCGCTGGCGCGTGTGAAGCGGCTGGAAGACCTGAACATCGATGTCTATCTCGAAGTGATTGAAGAGCAGGCACAGCAGGGAGTCGACTACTTCACGGTTCACGCCGGGGTGCTGATCCAGTACGTGCCGATGGTGGCGAAGCGGATTACCGGGATCGTGAGCCGGGGCGGCGCCATTCTGGCACAGTGGATGACGCACCACCATAAGCAGAACTTTCTTTACGAGCACTTCGACCGGATCGTGAAGGTGATGGCGAAGTACGATGTGAGCTTCTCTCTGGGCGATGGACTGCGGCCGGGCTCGATCGCCGACGCTTCCGACGACGCGCAGTTCTCCGAGCTGAAAACGCTGGGCGAGCTGACCGCGAAGGCCTGGGAGAGCGACGTACAGGTGATGATTGAAGGGCCAGGGCACGTGCCGCTGGACAAGATCAAGGAGCAGGTGGATAAGGAAGTCGAATACTGCTTCGGCGCGCCTTTCTACACGCTGGGTCCGCTGGTGACGGACATCGCGCCGGGGTACGACCACATCACGTCGGCGATTGGCGCGGCGCTGATCGGGTGGCATGGGGCATCGATGCTCTGCTACGTGACGCCGAAGGAGCACCTGGGCCTGCCCAACGAGAAGGATGTGCACGACGGGATGATTGCGTACAAGATTGCCGCTCACGCCGCGGACATTGCGCGACATCGGCCGGGCGCTCGGGATCGCGACGATGCCATCAGCTACGCACGCTACACCTTCGACTGGGAGAAGCAATTTGCGCTGTCGCTCGATCCTGAAACTGCGCGCGCGATGCACGACGAGACGCTGCCGGACGACTATTACAAGGAAGCG
>JBAUZR010000635.1:0-4600 GCA_049585375.1 Acidobacteriaceae bacterium | reverse complement strand
TATGCGGACCAGACGGAGAAGGACTGGAAGGAATTGAAGAAGAGCAGGGATTAGGACCCAGAGCTTAGAGTTTGGGATTCAGCGGCGCCAGGGTGCGAGAATCGGGAGATGAACGAGCTGGCTCTGTGCTTCATCGGCGACAGCGCACACACGCCTCCGTCGCATATCCTGGAAGCTTTGCCTAATGAAGTGGCGCATGCGCATGTGCCAGGGGCGACGCATACCATCTACGAAGAACTGTGGCATGTGACGTACTGGCAGCAGGTGATGCTGGAACGCGTAAACGGCCTGGGGACGCCGTCTCCGGACCACAACGCGATAAGCTTTCCGAGTCCGGAGCAGACCGCGGAGTCGTGGGCCGATCTTTGCCGGAGATTCCTTGCGGGAGCCGAGGAAGCCGCGGCACTGGCCGACAGTGGCGACGCGTCGAAGCTCGACGTAGTGGTGCGCTGTCCATCGCCGGAAAATCCGGCGCGCAGCATGAGCGTGCGCGAGCAGCTGGAGAGCTTCGCCGCACACAACGCCTATCACTTTGGCCGTATCGTGCAGCTGCGACAGATGCTGGGGAGCTGGCCTCCGCCGTCGGGCGGATTAACCTGGTAGGGACTGGCCGTCCAGGCGGCGATTTGCCATCGAGGCAGGCTCTGAAAGCTGATTCAGTCCGGTGCACCGGGTCCGATCTTCCATCAGGCAGGCCGGCGTTTCGGCCGCTGTGATACATTCGCTGGCGTTCCATTCCTCGTCTCGTGGAGGCCTGATGAAGACTCGCCGTGCTCTGCCTGTTTGCGCCGCTGTTTGCGGTGCTGTTCTGTTTGCCGCTGTTCGTGGAGCATCGGGCGCGACGCCGACGAATAACGATGAGGCCAATGGCAAAGCGTGGTGGGCGCATATCCAGTACCTCGCCAGCGATGCAATGAAGGGTCGGCAAACGGGTAGCCCCGAGTATCTGAGGGCCGCGGCGTATGTGGTGGATCAGTTCAAGTCGTACGGGCTGCAGCCGGCAGGCGTGAATGGCGGGTGGTATCAGCCGGTTCACTTTGTGGAGCAGCGGGTGATCGCGGAGCGGTCGTCGCTGAGGCTGGTGGTGGATGGCAAGCGTGAGCCGCTGGCGCTGGGAGATGATGCGATTCTGAGCTCGCACTCCCCGCAGCCGGCGAAGGTGGATGCGCCGCTGGTGTTCATCGGGTACGGGCTGCATCTGCCGGATTCGGGTTACGACGATTTCAACTCTACGGCGGTGCCGTTTGCGTCGCTGCGGGGGAAAATCGTGGTGGTGATCAATGGCGGGCCGGCGAATCTGCCGGGGGCGCTAAAGTCGTTTGCGCGGACCTCGCCGATGCGGAAGGAAATGGCGGATGCCGGGGTGGTAGGGATCATCTCGATCCCTACGCCGAAGTCGATGGATTTTGGCTGGCAGAGGATTGCGTCGAGTGCATCACAGCCGGGAATGTGGCTGGCTCCCGAGCCAGGCGATGCGGTGGTGGCGCGGCTGCATCCGGCCCTGGCGGACTATCACCGTCCGCTGTTGTCCGCAGAGTTCAATCCTGCCGATGCGGAGAAGCTGTTTGCCGGGTCGGAGCATACGTTCGCCGAGATGCTGGCACTGGCCGACGCGCAGAAGCCGCTGCCGCGCTTTGATCTGCGCAAGCGGCTGACGGCGACGGTGGTGACGGAGCGAAGCGCGGTGGTGTCGCCGAACATTGTGGGGAAGCTCGAGGGGAGCGATCCGCGGCTAGAGAGCGAATACGTGCTTTCGTCGGCGCATCTGGATCATCTGGGCGTGGGCGCGCCGATCCACGGAAAGACGATTTACAACGGGGCGATGGACGATGCTTCGGGCGTGGCGACGGTGCTGGAGACTGCACAGGCTCTGGCCGCGGATGCTCGGCGCGGGATCCGGCCGAAACGGTCGGTGCTGTTCGTGATCTTCACAGGCGAGGAGAAGGGACTGCTGGGGTCGCGGTATTTTGCGGGGCATCCGACGGTGCCGGAGCGGGCAATCAAGGCGGACCTGAATCTTGACATGTTCATGCCGCTGTTTGCGTTGAAGAAGCTGCACGTGCAGGGGCTGGAGCAGTCGACGCTGGAGGATGTGGCGAAGCGGGTGGGCGCGGCGCACGATATTGTGATCGCGGGCGATCCGGAACCGGATCGGAATTCGTTTATCCGGACTGATCAATATAGCTTTGTGCAGGCGGGCGTGCCGGCGCTGGCGATGAAGTTTGGATGGACCTACGGATCGCCCGAATATCACATGTGGAGAAACTGGCTGGCGGAGCGATACCACTCGACGGCGGACGATCTGAACCAGCCGGTGGATCTGGTAGCCGCGGCACAATTCAATTCGTTCTATGCGGACCTGGTGCGGGCGGTGGCCAACGATCCGGCGGACCCGCACTATCTGGATTCAAGCTTCTTCCGGCGGTTTGAGGTGGGAGAGTAGAGGGAGAGGGTACGGGGCTCAGGGCTCAGGGCTCGGAGATGAATGTCGCGCGACCTTTCCAATGCCTCACTTCCCGGTCGGGCGACGAGGGCGCTGCTTTGCTGAGACGGATTTGATGATGAGGCGGCGGGGTTGCGAAGGGTCGATCGGCGCGGCAGCGAGCTCGAGGGATTGTGCGATGAGGTCTTCGACGGCCGGGTCGTTGAGGATTGCGGGGGTGCGGAGCTTGATGTGACGGGCCTGTTTGCCGCTGCCTTCGAGAAATCCCGCGGGGTCGCGGAGGCAGGTGCCGTTCTGCAGAAAGAAGAGGCTGACCCAGCGCGGAAAGAGCGCGATGGAGAAGATTGCCTCGGAGGCACGGTCGGTGGGGCCGAAGCCAATGGCGAGTGCGTTGTAGTTGTCGTAGACGATTTCCTGGGCACCAGGCAGGCGGGCGCGCATTTTACGGAGGGCGACTCGAGCCTGGGCGGCGATTTCGGGTGCGTACTTGTCGAGGAAGGCATCGAGCTGGGCGGCGGGGGCGGCTTTCCGCGCGGGGAGCGCCGGAGCCTTCTTTGCAGAAGCCGTTTTGCGGGTCGTGCGCGCTGGCATTTGCGGGGGATGGTAGCAGGCAGGATGTGGCTTGGGGAAGAGCGAGGCCGGAGCGCCACGCAAAATCGGCCGAAGACCCTAAAAAAGGAGGGGGATTTACGTCGTGGGGAATCGGTCCAGCTCCGGACAGAATGGTGCGCTGGTTAATTTCTGACGTCAGTCAGGATATTTCTGAGCCGCGCCCTTGGTTTTACTGCTGCTTACTTTGGCGTAAATAGTCGTTGAAGTCTGAAGTAAGCCGCTCTATAGTTGCGTTCGCAGTAAAACGAACCCCACGAGGCTCACTATGAAACCATCTCTGCTGAGAATAACGGTCGTAATGGCAGCGGCCGGTATGTCGCTGCTTTCGTGTGCCACCCGCGCAGTTGCGGAGGGACCCGCTCCGGGCAAGATCGTCGGCGGCTACTTCGAAGAGTGGAGCATTTATGGTGCGAATTACAACATCGCTAACCTGCAACAAAATGGAGTAGCCGCCAGACTAACGCATCTGATGTATGCATTTGCCAATGTGACCACCGATCCCACGCCGGCGTGCGCATACGCTGATACCTGGGCTGATTATCAGGATCCTTCTCTGCCCACCGTGAGCGGCACGCCCTACGCTGGTCCGCTGTACGGCAATTTCGCGGCAATCCAGCAGCTGAAGCAGCTGCATCCCGGCCTGAAGGCTTTGATTTCGATCGGGGGCGCGTCGGCAGCGAACACGGCGGCTTTCTCCGCGGCGGCAAGCACGGATGCCGGCCGAAAGGCGCTCGCCTCGTCCTGCATCAGCATGTTTGTTGAAGGCAACATCGCACAGGGGGTTACGGCGCCGGGGCTGTTCGACGGCTTCAACATCGACTGGGAGTTCCCGACAGCGTCTGACACGGCGAACTTCACAGCGCTGTTAGCGGAGTTTCGCCAGCAACTGAACGCTCTGAGCAGGACGACCGGGAAGAAGTATGTGCTTTCGTTCGATGGGCCGGCGGGCGAGCAAAATTATGTCAACATCAACCTGAAACAAGCGGCCGAACAAGTGGATTTCATCACAGTGGACGGTTATAACTATGCCGGATCGTGGGATACGCAGACGAACCATGCCTCGCCGCTGTTCGATGACCGGCAGGATCCTCTCTTCGGGCAGGGTCTGGACATTGACGCGACGGTGGATGCTTATCTGAAAGCGGGGGTTCCACCACAGAAATACACGATGGGTTTGCCGCTTTACGGAGCTGGATGGACGGGCGTGACCAATGTGAATCACGGGTTATACCAGGAATCGACGGGGCCTGCGCCTTCGCCGGCGGGCGACACGCTGGCCACCGCTGGGGTAGCCACCTATGCAACGCTGGCGACAGCCAGTGGGTACAAGGCGACGTACGACTGGCAGCGGATCGCGGTCACGCTTTACAATCCCGCCACCGAAACCTTTTACACCTATGACGATCCGGTGACGACTGCTCTGAAGATGTTCTATATCAACTCCAGAGTTCCGGGTGGCCTTGGCGGAGCGTATGTCTGGGCTCTGAAAGACGATGACGCCAATGGAACGATGACGAAGACGATGGCCAGCTTTCTGGAGAAGCA
>JBAUZR010000634.1:0-2268 GCA_049585375.1 Acidobacteriaceae bacterium | reverse complement strand
GTCGATCTGCGGCTGCGGAATTGCCACCGGACCCGAAGGCATGGCCACCGAACTTCCGCCGCCGGCAGGGGCCTGCCCTAACGCAGACGCCGCGATCGACCCGAGAGCAGCTCCCAGGATCACCTGTTTCAGGCACAAAAATCTCGAATGGGTTGCTGCAGCCTCCGCCACCAGGACGAGCCTTTCGCTAAGAAACTATGGATGACAACCTTCCCATCGGGTTCAGTGCGTTGGATGCACACCGATGGGAAAAAAGTGCAAAAGAATGTCTGACATAAGAGTAGTCGAAGGCGCCGGATCGCGTCTCGCACAAAGCACCAAAAAGGCAGATCGCCGCGTGCGAAGACCCGCTTTCGACAAAAAATAAGAAAAAGTCAGCTTTGCGTCGCCGGCACGGAATGCACCAGAGCCGAGGCAAGTGAGCACAGGGCCTGCCGGAACAAACTGCCCACCGCTTCAGCCGTCCAGACCGACGGACGCGCGATTCGATTGATCGCTTTTGCTGTGTCGGCATTCGTTCGCCCCAGGACCGCCCGCTGCACGAAGACGGCCCGCTGCGCCTGGGTCAGCCGACTCAGCCACTCGCGCAGGGGACCCCGACCTGCCTCTGCCATCAGCTCGGAAAGCTGCTCGCCCGAGAGAGCCGTTCCATCATCCTCAATACATCCCGATGAAGCTTCCACCGGCGGCAACTCGCCGAAAGAGGCCGGATCCTGCCTGTGCATGATCGCCAGTGCCCCATCCAGCACTCGTTCGCGGACCAGGCCCTTCGCCGCGCGCGGATCCGCGCACGGGTCGATCTCCACTGAGGCAACAGTGTTTTCTACCAGACGCAGCGCTTCGGTTGCATTGCCAAGCATCAGAGCGGCGAAGCGGTATACCTCCACCGCAGCGTTCTCCGCCTTCATCAGGGCTTCTCCGGACTCACCGGAACAGGGACCCTCCGCCATGACAGCACCTCCAGGGACGAAGTATGTCTTATCCTCGCCGAGCCGGGAATGGGCGTCAAATCCGCGGAAGCATCCGGAGATTTCACCCGGATTTTGCATCCTGTTTACAGGAAGCGAGCCGCCCATCCGTTATACCCAATCAGGTAAACTGCCACCTGCGACCCAAAACCAGGGTAAGCCGGCTCCCATGACCAGGGCGAAACCACACCCGCAGAGTCTCTTTCTCAGCCGCGACGAGTCCTGGCTGAGCTTCAACCGGCGCGTGCTCGAAGAGGCTGAAGACGCTGCCAATCCGCTGCTGGAGCGCGTGAAGTTTCTGGCCATCACCGCCAGCAATCTGGACGAATTCTTCGAAATCCGCATTGCCGGAGTCCTGCAGCGGCTTGAGGACGGTTACAACGAGGCCGCCCCTGACGGCTCCACGCTCCGCGACTCGCTGGAAGCCATGAAGCAGGAAACCCAGCGCTTCGTCGTCGATCAGTACCGATGCTGGAATCAGCAACTCCTGCCCGCGCTGCGCAAGGCCGGAATTCGCGTCCTCGACTGGACCGAAACCTCTGACGAGGCTCGCCATTTCGCGGCCGATTACTACCAGCGCGAAGTGGACCCGCTGCTCACTCCGATCACCATCGATCCGGCGCATCCCTTTCCCCGCGTTTTAAACAAGGCGATGTGCCTGGCTCTTCTGCTGCGCCGCAAGCGCCGGGGCACCGCCGGCCCCGTGCTCGGCGTGCTGACCGTTCCGCGCGCTTTGCCGCGCTTCGTGCGCCTGCCCTCGCCCGACGGCACTGAGGACTTCATTTTTCTCCATGACCTCATCGAGCGCAATGCCGGCGCCATGTATCGCGGCTACGAGATCCTTTCCCGCGCCGCTTTTCGCGTTACCCGCAACAGCAACCTCTACTTCCAGGAAGAAGAGTCGCGCTCGCTTCTGGAAACCGTGCGCGCCGAGCTCCACAACCGGCGCAACGGCGACGCCGTCCGTCTGGAGATTGACACCAACGCGGATGCTGAAATCGTCGACCGCCTGCGCACCAACTTTGAGCTCGATGAGTCCCTGGTCTACCACACCGACGGCCCGGTGAATCTCTCCCGGATCATGACTCTTTACAGCGCGTCTGCACACGCTGATCTCAAATTCAAACCCTTCGTCCCGCGCGATCTGCGCCTCAACCGTAAATCGGCAGACCTTTTCGACGAGCTCCGCCACCGCGACATTCTTCTGCATCACCCTTACGACTCCTACGACGGTGTGGTGGGCTTCATCGAGGCCGCGGCCCAGGACCCCCGCGTCGTTTCCATGAAGCAGACCCTCTAC
>JBAUZR010000633.1:0-4117 GCA_049585375.1 Acidobacteriaceae bacterium | reverse complement strand
GGATCAGGTAGTGATGCCCATCCTGGTCATGTAAGCGTGCATTTCCTGGTCGTTGCCAGCGAAAAGTAAAACATAGGTCCGGCGTCCGTCTGACCAAAGGCTCGCGCTGCCTGACGTCTCCCGCATGGTGTGGAATCCATTCTGCTGGGTCAGGCGTGCGTCAACGATCAAAAGGCTCGCGCGTTGCTCATTTTTCATCTTTAGAAAAACAGCCCTATGGTTGACCAGGGTGACCGCCGCCGCACCACGAAATTCCACCTTGCTCAACTCGGAGGGAAGGGCAGGCGGACCTGCCAGTTTGGCGGAGCTCCATTCAAGGAGTCTATGGCGATCGGTGCTGTCAATCTGGAGCGGAGGCGGAGTACTCAGAAGTGCAGCAACTTCTCTGTTTAGACGCGCCTGCTCTAACCGAGGGCCGATTCCCCAGAGAAGTACAAGGAGTAGCGAGGCAAAGACCGGGGCGAAAATCCAGGGCTTCCATATCCGCCTTCGGGCCGCTCCCTGGGCACGCTGATGAGCCAGCCCGGTAAAGATCCGAGCCGCGAGGTCAGGGCTTTCCGGAAAACGTTGAAAAGTGTGTTGCAGGCGCTCATCCGACACAGTCACCTGCTCAAAGAGCATCGCGCATTCAGGGCAAACGGCCAGGTGATCGAACAACGGTTGGAAACTGGCAGCATCGCTGCCTGTCCTCCATGCGTATATCTCCGATTTATACAGTTCACAACTCATGGTCTTATCGCTTTCTTCACGATCGTCAGCTTCTGTCGTGTGCTGAGCCTGTCGTGCAGCATTTCCCGCGCCCGGGAGAGCCGAGACATTACTGTGCCGATGGGCAATTCGAGAGCTTCGGCAATCTCTCGATACGAAAGATCCTGAAAGTAAAAGAGGACGACAGGCAGTCGATGCCGTTCATCCAGGCATTCCAGACATTGGTGGAGCGCGAGGGCCTGATCCAGATCGGGACGATCCGGGTTAAGCTGACTCAATTCCCCGAATTCCTCTGTCATTTCATCAAGCGAGACCTCAACCCTGTGGTGGCCTTTGCGATTCATCTGGGCATAGCAGTGTCGGAGTATGCCAACCAGCCAACCCTTCACCGCCTCTATATCGCGCAAACCGGAGCGCGATCGATACGCCTGAAAAAATGCTTCCTGCGTCAACTCTTCCGCATCCGACCGGGAGCCGGACCACCAATAGGCAATCCCGTAGAGGAGTCGATGGTGTTGCCGTACCCAACTATCGAAGATTTGATCGCTGATCTGCACTGCCGCGGTTGATCTCCAGGGCCCTTCTTTAGGTTGAGTTGCGGGGCAAGGGAGCTTTATTCCATTTTTTTTGCTGTCACATTCGGAAATTGTTTGGGTCGACCGTAGATTGCTGAAAATAAAAGCCTCACCAGGTCACCGGCAGATTTCGCTGCAGGGGTTCCGGCAGCCCGGTTGGCTGAACCGATGATCGGCTCTGGCCTGGCGCCGAAACGGTGCGCAAGGGCCGTCTTCGGGACGCAGGCCGTCATTGCCCAGGGCGCTAAAGCAATGACCTTGCCTGTTCCTGCCCGATCCGGAGCGAGGAGGCGCGCCGGTGGTATGCCTGGTTTCAAGGCTGTGCCTGCCTAAAAGATCGTGGTTACGACCAGTCCTGTGATCTTGACCAGACTTCGCCCGGCGAACGCCACATAGAGGGTCGCTGTGTCGTCCGAGATCGAGTCGTAATAACAACTCGAGGGACGGCCCTGCATTGCCTCCGTGTGCAGAAGCCGGGTCCACGTCACCCCGTCGATCGTCATGAACGCGCCGCCGGCTCCAATGGCGAAACGAACCAGCGGGTTGTTGGGATCGAACTGCATATCGGTCAGGATCAAATCGAAAGGATCGACTCCAAGCTGATCGTCAACAGTGGAGATGGAAATCTGTTGGTTCCATGTCAGCTGATTTTCAAGGTTCAGGTCCACATTCCACGTCTGACCGCCATCGTCGGAACGTTTCACGTGATCTGTATCGAGAAGGTAGATGAGGCTGGGTTGATAGGGGCTGACGAAAAAGCGCGTGGCCCAGCTGGCTCCCGCCGATTTGCCCCGGACGGCGGGCGCCGGGACGAGTCGGAGCCAGTTCGCGGCATCCGCAGTTCCCGTCCAAAGGGTGCCATCGCCACCGATAAAGAAAACGGTGGCGGCATGTCCACCTGAGGCCTGCACCCAGGTCAGACCCTGTCCGGGCAGGGGCGGTCCCTGCAGATACACATTCGCGCCCTGTCCAGGGCCGGTGGCGGTAGTGACCCATTCGTCTCGACTGGCGATGTCGAGGATGTTTTGTGTTCGCACCAGAAGAGGCTGGCTCGGAGAGGGAAGCAGCGCGGGGTTGAGGAGGATGAAAATGTAGTCTCCCTGGTCAGGCGCATCCTCGCCGGGCAGTCCCCGAACGATGGGGCGGAACCCACGAATGCCGAACCCGCTGCTTGCATTCCATGCATTCGCCGATTCTTTTGTGTCCGTCACAACCGGGGGCCCGGTCACCGCATGCCGGTCGTTGGGACCGGCCTTTGCATTGGGCAGCTTGCCGGAGCCGGCCTGGTAGACCGAAACCGTCTGGCCGAACCTCGCTCCCTGATTGGGGGGAGGCGGCGCCTGCCCGCTGGTGTCCCAGCGAGGCGTGAATACCAGCAGGGCGTTGGGCCGCAGGGGATCGGCAAAGGCGCAGTCGTTGTCGCCGCCGCCGTAATCCTGATAGGACCAGCTCTGCCCCCCGTCCATCGAATAGAAGCCGTCGTTGTCGCCTTCGTTGAGCGACAGAGCGGGAGGTTTGCCGGGGATGGCTACTCCCGCGACACTCAGGCATGACAAGGTCGAGGCCCTTGTTGCCGGGTCAAAGCTGAAGCCGCCATCCTTGCTGCTGTAAATGCCGCCATCGCTCAGCATCCACATCGTCCCCGTGTGCGGCTGGTATTTGCCGTTGCTGATCGAGGCCGAGAAATCGGGAGACAGAAGAATGCCGTGCAGGTCGCAATGAACCAGCCCGAGCCGCGTCCAGTCCGAAGCGGATTGCGCGTCCATGGGACCCACATAGGCGGCCGCGGTCCAGAAATCCGGATACCATCGCTGCACGCTGTAGTACAGGAGATTGCCGGCTCCCCGCCGCGTCCCGGCAAGGAAGACGTTTCCCGAGTCCTGAGTGTCGGTGCTGGTGAGCACGTCGGGGAGAGGCAGCGTATCCCACTGCGAGGTTTGGTTGCCAAACGGGAAAGAAGAATAGTCGCCCCGATGGATCGCGTCCGTTCCACTGCTGCCGTCCTGCGCGACAAGGATCTCGAGGGGGAAACGCGAGGAGATGACCATCACTTTCGGCGTATTGAAGTTGGCAGAAGGGCTCACCATCCCGCCCAGGTTCGGCGGAACCGTGCCCTTGTCGGCGATCCAGGTGGTGCCGCCGTCGAACGACAGCGACATGGTGCTGCCGAGGGCATACATCACAGCCGGGAAGGGGTCGGCGGGCGAGTTCTGCCACACGGCAACGTGATTCACGCCCCCGGCCGGAAATGCCTCTTCAAACGTCTGGCCTGCGTTCCCGCTGATCGCCAGGCACGTGCCGCCTGCGGCATAAACGAGGTGGTCGCTGCCCAGGGCCCATTCCAGTTGCCCCGGGCTCGGGAATACTGACGACGGAAGCACGCGCGTCCAGTTCGAGCCGCCGTCGGTGGAGCGCCACAGCCCGCGACTCCCGGCTTCGCCATCGGTTGTCGCCCGGCGGTCGCCGGCCATCAGGGCCAGCACAATGGTTCCATAGCCAAAGTTGGATAGCACGAAATTGGACGACAGAAAATCCCCGTTCCCATCGCCCACGGCGGTCCACACACCGGCATCGCCAAAACCAAGGATGCTCGCCTGCCCTGTGCCCTTCAGGTCGGCAGGGAAGCGCGGATGCCGGTCCACTCGCCAGCCCTGGTTGTAACCGAAGTTCGAAATCGCCGGCAGAGGATCGGGGTGGTAGTTGAAGCTTCCGCTTCCGTCGTCTTTGTTCAGCGCAACATAAACGCCGGCATCACCAAACCCGACGATGCTGGCCTGTCCATGCCCGGTCAGATCGGCGAGAAATCGGGGATGCTTGTCCACCCGCCATCCTCC
>JBAUZR010000632.1:0-6295 GCA_049585375.1 Acidobacteriaceae bacterium | reverse complement strand
GGATTCCCACCACCGACAGCATCCGCCCCGTGAACCCCTGCTCCGCCCGATACGAAAAGTACCGGTTGTTCTGGCAACGCGTGCAGTCGCCGATCACGGTGATTGCTTCTGCGCCCACTCCCGCGTCCAGCAGCTGCCGCCGGTTCGCCTCCATCAGGTCCAGGTGCAGCGACGGCCCGAGGTTGCTGTGTCCTGGCGCCCGCGCCGTCAGAAACAGGAGCGGATACTTCTCCCGGACCGGATCCGAATCCGATATCTCGTGAAACAACTCCGGCGCGTAGGCGAATTGCGAGCCGAACTCGCTTCGCACTTCATCTCCTACTGCATAGCAGCAGACGCCAATGCCCGGCCCAATCGCCGCAATCAGGTCCTCCGGACGGCTGCCAAACTCCACCCGCATCCGGTTTACCCCGCCTTCCACAATCCGCTTCAGCGTTCCCCGCCATCCGGCATGAAACGCAGCCACCGCTCGACACTTTGTATCTGCGACCAGGACCGGAATGCAGTCGGCGGTCTGGATTGCCAGCAGCACACCCGGTTCATCAGTCATCATCCCGTCGCCCTTCCAGGCGGGCGCCCGCTCCCCGTCCGCTCTCTGAACACGCCGCACCAGCGATGAATGAACCTGTCTAAAGGTGACCAGCGTTGCCCCCGGCGCTCCCACCGCCGCCAGCAAGCGCCGACGATTCTCCAGCACGTTCTCCCGGGTATCGGACTGAGTGAAGCCCAGGTTCAGCTCGCCCGCCCGCTGCCCCGGCCGATAGGCCGTCGTCACTCCACCCGTCCGCGTGCTGAATCCATGCACCAGCCAGGGAATCTCCCGCCAACCCGGCGCCTGCACAATCTCAATCTGCGACTTCACCACCCGCCTGGCTCTCTGCGGAGGCAGTTCGACCGGTTGGTTGCGCTCGCCGCGTCGCCTCATCCCCTCGCCGCCAAGCACGCGGCGCCCAGGCTCGAGCTCGCCTGAACGGAGCAGTTCGTCGACAGCCTGAATGTCAGCGGAAGAGGACTGCGAGGATGCCATCAGGGATATTCTAAGGTTCGCTAATCCCAAACCCCTAATCCCTGATACCTGCCATTACCGCGGCAGTTCCGCCGCATAGAGGTTCGCCGTCGACATCCGCGCGCTCACCAGCGGCACATCCCCCGGAGCCAGTCCCGCGAAGCGGTAATCCACCACATTCGCCGAGTTCAGATCGTGCAGATCGGCCACCCGCTCGATCTTCCCCGTCGCAACCGTCAGCTTATAGATCGGCTGGTCGGCCGCAACAAAGTCATGAAAGTAGATTGCCGTGTCGTCGTGCGACCAGGAGGGGTCCGCGATGTTTTGCTGTGCCAGCACTCGCCAGCTCTTCGTCGCCACATCGAACAGCAACAGCCGCTTCTGATCGATCGACAGCGCCGCAATGGACTCTCCGTTCGCTGACCAGCGCGGGCTGAAGAGTCCGTCCGACCCAGGCAGTTTCGTCACCGCCTTCGTCGCCAGATCCACCAGTTCGATGTCCTTCGGCTGCGACGGCTCCGCCATCAGATCCGGCAGCCGTCCAAAGACAATCGTCTTCCCATCCGGCGACCAGTCCGGATCGGCTTCGCTCCGCTCCTCGTTCGTCACTTCCTCGAGGTGCCCGCCATCGGCATCTACCGTATAGATCTTCCACGGCTTCCCCGGCTGCCGCCCCATCAACACCAGTCGCAGATTGTCCGGCGACCAATGCATCATGAATACCTGCATCGGCCGACCCGTAATCTGCACGCGCGCCGATCCATCCCGGCGGCTCACCCACAGCGAATCGTCATCCTGCCGGATCCAGGCGGTCCACTGCCCGTCGCGCGAGAACTCCACCCGCCGCGCCATCGTCAGCCCTTCGCCGTAAGGAACAAAAACTCGCGCGCTCCGGTCGTACCGCAGCAGCTCCGACACCGGGTTCAGCCCGATAAAGAATGCGCGTCGCCCACCCCGCTCCGTGATCGGGGCCTCATAGCTCAGCGGCCCGTTCGTAATCGATATCGGCTTCTGCGCACGCCCAAACAACCCGCCGTGCTCCGGGATTGCCCAGATGTTGCTCTCTCCCCCGCGCGCCGACTGAAAGACATAGTAGCGCCCGTCGTCGGTCCAGCTACCGCAGCATTCCGCTGGCGCCGCGCTGTTCCAGTCCGCCAGCAGCATGTGCGCCCCGCTGCCGTCGCTCTTCATCTCCCACAGCGTGGAGGTGTGCGTCTCACCGTTCATCAGCGTCAGCCGGAGCCGCTTGCCATCCGGCGACCACCGCAGCCAGAACGCCCGTCCCGGCAGGGTCGCCAGTTTGCGGCTCTCACTGCCATTCTCCCGCGCGATATAAAGATCGTCCCCGCTCGCGTACAAGATCCGCTGCCCGTCCGGCATCCACGTTGCATCGTGCGCCAGGATCCCCGGGATCCGTCGCGCCGCTCCACCGATTGTCGACACCACCCAGAGCGCCTGCTCGGGAGCCGTCGCCAGGTGATTGCGCAGCAACAGCCTCGACCCATCCGGCGAAATATCTCCCAGCGAGGGCGCCCCCAGTTCCTCCGGCAGCGGCAGCGTGCGCGTCTCTCCATCCGCAATCAGCGCCTGCGCCAGCACCGCCTGCCCATTCTCGATCTGCGGGAAATAAATCCGGGCCCCATCCGTCACCGTCCCAGGAAAGCTCTCGAACAGTGGATCCCCCGGCGTCACCCGTCCCGAGAACGTGATCTGCGTGATCCGCGGCGGGCCGCTGGTCGCGCCCCGACCCCGTCTCCCCATCCAGTACGCTGTCACCATCAGGCCCACAATCACGACCGCCGCTGCGGCAATCCGCCACCATTCCGCTCTTCTCAGACTGGCGGAAACAGAGCTTCCCGCCAACGGGACCGACGTCGGCTCCGCGACGGCCACGACAGGAGAAGCCTGCGCGTGCGCATCGATAACCGCAGTCACCGGAGCCAGGAATCGATACCCCCGCCGCGCCAGCGTCTCGATGAATCGCGGATTCTCCGCCGAATCCCCCAGCGCTTCCCGCAGCTTATTGATCGCGGTGCCCAGCGAGTGGTCGAAATCCACAATTGTGTCGCTGCCCCACAGCCGCTGCTGGATCTCCTCCCGGGTTACCACGTCGCCCGGCCGCTCCAGCAGGCAAACCAACAAGCGAAACGGCTGCGCCTGCAATCGCACCCGGATCCCCGACTTGCGTAGTTCTCCCGATTCCGCATCCGCTTCAAACAGTCCGAAGCGAAATCGCGATGCCGTCTTTTCCGAGTGCTCGACGGAAACCACCATAAGATGTCCCTGGAACTCTACTTGTACCGCGATCAACCGTCGGCGTCAACGATGTTTCTGTCCGCCATCTCTGGTTGATACGCGCCTGCATCGCTCTGAAATACCTGGGCTTCTTCGTTGATCCAGATTTGACGGAAAAAAGGCGTGCCGTGCATTGCTCATCGTCGACTTCGGCGTGTCTAGTTCACTTCGGAACGCAGGTCTTGGATACAAAATAGAATCTGCGCCCCACCCGGGTTTTGGGAGACACTTACGATTTACGCGGAAAGATAAACAAATCAGAGCCGGCATTGCACCGGCTCGAAACATACTAGTAGATGCTCGCGCGCCCTACCTGACCGCCTAACGTCCTCGCGACGGATCCTCCGAACCGCTCACATCCAGATCCACCCAGGCCGCCGACGACCGCTCCAGTCCCGGCGCATAGCACCCGTTATCCGCCGCATACGTCTCCCGGCACGACTCCGTCCCTTCACGGCTCCGCGGACTCCGCGCGTACTGCCACACCCAGGCATTCGGCGTCCCGCTCTTCACCGGATTCGGTGCCCTCCCTACTACACACCCCGGCGATGGCGGACACACATCGTTCCACACCCACAGCTTCACCTCAGGCCACCGCGCCGCCACGTCCTCGGCAGTCGACACCTGCTTTGCTCCCGCCCCCACCCGAATCCCCGAACAGTAAATCCCCGCTCGATACCCCGATTTCTTGAGCCCCGCAATCCACGCCCCCAAATACGCCGCTTGCTCCGCCAGCAATGTGCCGCCCTCTTCCTGATCCAGAAAGATCACCGCTCCCCGCGGAAATCCCTCCCTTTCCGCCGTATTCAACGCCGCCGCAGCATCCTCGCGTCCCAACGCGGCCGCATCCTGGCCCTTCAACTGTGCATCCAGCCGCCCATTGAACAGGATCAGAAATCCAAAACCGGCCTCCCGCACCGTCGCCCGCTTTCCCGCCCACGGATTCGCCTTCATCCCCGGCGGATTGTTCAACCAGAATCCCGTAAAGGCAAAGCTCCGGTGTAGCGCCGCCAGCGCACCGTTCCCCGGATAATCATCCTTGTCGAACCCGACATATCCGCCCGCCGCGGTCCTTTCCCTGGCTGGCAACCCTTCCTGCCCCCATCCCGCACTCGTGACTGCCATCAGCGCCGCTCCCGCCAGCAGCAGGCGCCAGCCTCCTACCCTCATGCCCGGATCCTCGGATTCACCACGACATATAAGATGTCAGTCGCCAGATTCACCAGCACATACGTCAGCCCAATCGCCAGAATGCACCCCTGCAGCAGCGGATAATCTCGATTCGAGATGGCCGACACCGTCAGCCGCCCAATTCCCGGCCAGCTGAAGATCGTCTCCGTCACAATCGCCCCTGCCAGGAGCGCTCCAAACTGCAGCCCGATCAGCGTCAGCACCGGGATCATCGCGTTCCGCAGCGCGTGCTTGTACACAACGGTCCCTTCCGGCAAGCCCTTCGCCCGCGCCGTGCGAATGTAATCCTGCCCCAGTTCCTCCAGCATCGACGTTCGCACCATCCGCGTCAGAATCGCCGCCAGCGCACTGCCCATCGTCACCGCGGGTAGCACCAGATGCGCCAGATCCCCCGCGCCCGACACGGGCAGCCACCCCAGCTTGATCGACACCAGCAGCATCAGGATCGGCCCCAGCGCAAACGCCGGAAACGACAGCCCGAGCAGGCTCACCACGCTGATTGCATGGTCCCGCGGCTCCCCGCGATGCAGCGCCGCCATGATTCCCGCCGGTACCGCCAGCAGAATCGCAATCAGCAGCGCGGCCGCCGTCAGTTCCATCGTAAACGGATACCGCGTGAGCACCAGGTGCGTCACCGAATCGTTCAGCCGAATCGACCGCCCCAGATTCCCGTGCAGCACTCCGTGCCAGTAATGCACGTATTGCGTCCCCAGCGGCTGGTCCAGCCCGTACAAGTGCCGCAGCGCCGCAATGTCCTCCGTCCGCGCTCCCTCGCCCAACATCTGCTCCACCGGATCGCCCGGCACAATGTGGATCAGCAGGAACACCACCGACACCACCAGCCACAACACCGGCAGCGTGTACCCCAGCCGCAGCAGCAGCGATCGCAGCACTCGCTTCATCCGGCGGCTTTCTCAGTCGCCGTTTTCTCGCTCGCCGTCCGCTCGCCTGCAGCTTCCACCGGCTCAATCCGCACCTTGCTGATCCTTCGCCCGCTCATCTCCAGCACCGTCAGTTTGCGCCCCTCATATTCGATCGATTCCCCTCCCCTGGGAATCTTCCCCAGCCGTGTCAGCAGAAACCCTGCCAGCGTCTCCACTCCGCTGTCGCGTGGCAGATGCCAGTTCATCTGCGTCTCCAGATCTCGCAGGTTCACGCTGCCGTCCAGCACCATGCCGCCAGTCGTGGTCAGCATGGCGCGCGGCGCCACGTCGAACTCATCCTCGATCTCCCCGATCAGCTGCTCGATCGCGTCCTCCACCGTCACCAGACCCGTCGTCGATCCAAACTCATCCACCACAATCGCAATGTGCCTCCGCCGCTGCTGGAACTCGTGCAGCAGGTCCAGCACTGGCTTGGTCTCCGGAACCACCAGCACCTCACGCATTACCTGTCGCAATCGCATCTCGGTGAACGGCGCGCTCGCGAAGCGCGTCGTCGCCGTTGCGCGAAAATGCATGAGCCGGCTGATGTCCTTCGAATACACGACTCCCACGATGAACTCCGGCCCTCGCACCGGATCGTAGACGGGAATCCGGGAGTGAAGCTCCTCCACGATCCGCGCGCTTGCGTCCTCGATCAGCATATCCGCCGGCAGCGAGAAGATCCGCTGCCTCGGCGTCATGATCTCCCGCGTAATCACCTCGTTCATCTCCACCGCCCGGTGGATCAGCGCCTCCTGATACTCGGGCAGCATTCCCACACGACGCGCTGCCGTCGCCATCAGCTTCAGCTCTTCCGGTGAGTGAATGCCGCCGCCTTCCTGGGTCAGCCGCGCATGAAACAGCCGCAGCACCAGCGCTG
>JBAUZR010000631.1:0-2062 GCA_049585375.1 Acidobacteriaceae bacterium | reverse complement strand
GCGACGAGGAGAGCGGCCACGATGGCCACGCGCCGCTCGGCCAGGAGGAGCGAGGTGCGGTAGATGACGTAAACGAGCAGGACCCCGAGTCCGGCCTGAATCAGTTCCAGCGCAAGCCAGGTGGGGGGACGGTCGCCGCCAAGCCGAAGGGCGGCCGCCAGGATCCACGGATAGGCAGGCGGCATATAGGCTGACGGAGCTCTGCCGCCACCGGGCAGAGCGATGGTGTAGCCGAAGCCGGCGCAGATGCGACTGGCAATATCGCCGAACTCCCAGGCGACCGGGTGACGGTAGCTGCGGAGGAGGAAGATGGAGGCGACTCGCAGGATGCCGGCCAGCCAGAGCACCAGTCCGATGGAAGGCCGGCGTTCGAGGAAGGCCGCGGCCCGCGCTGGCAACGACTCCGGAAACGAACCCGCTGTCGACTCCGAGCCGTGAAGTCCGGCAGTCATGGAGTTTTCAGCATAACGCAGGCGCCTGAACGCGCAGATCAACCACCCCGGCCGAGACCGGGGCGGTTGATTGCAGGCTTTTGCGCCGCAGGCGCGTCCGCCTCGATGGCAAATCGATCCTCAGAACTGATTCCAGAGGAACTGGTTGTAGACCTCGTGGTGGAACTGAACCTCGGAGGGCTTGACGAAGGTGCCAAGGAGGCGCGGGCAACGGTCGGCCGAGGCCTGTTTGAGGTCGGCATAGCGGGCCTTGACGTCTTCGCCGAGGAGTTTTGTGGTCCACGCGGAATTGCGGAAGTGCTCAATCGCTGTATAGATGTTGTCAGGCAGATAGCGCTCGGCCTGACGGAGGTTGGCGATCTTCGAGGTTTCGCCGTCGATGCCGGAGCGGAAGACGGAGAGCATGACCAGGTAAGGGTTGGAGTCGGGCGCGACGGAACGGACTTCGACGCGCATCGAGCGCTCGTTGCCGATGGGGACGCGGATCATGGAGCCGCGATCGACGGCTGAGGCCTTGATCTGGTTAGGCGCCTCGAAGTGCGGATCGAGACGGCGATAGGCATTGACGCTGGAGTTGAGCATGAGGCAGATGTCATTGCCGTGGGTGAGAATGCGGTCGATGAATTCCCATCCGGATTTGGAGAGCTTTTCTTCGCCCTTCGGATCCCAGAAGAGGTTCTTTCCGTCTTTGCTGATCGAGACGTTCGTGTGCATGCCGCTGCCATTGACGCCGACGACGGGCTTGGGCAGGAAGGACGCAGTCATGCCAAGCCGAGTGGCCACCTGGCGGCAAACCAGTTTGTAGATCTGGATCTGATCGGCGGCAGCGACGACTTCGCCGTATCCATAATTCACTTCGAACTGGGAGGGGGCGACCTCGGGATGGTCTTTCTCGTTCTCGAAGCCCATGGCGCGCTGGACTTCAGCGACGGTATCGATGAAGGTGCGGAGCGGGTCGCCGGGCAGCGAGTGATAGTAGCCGCCGGTGTTGACGTAATCAAAGCGGCCAACGGTAGGGAAGGTGCGCTCGGCATCGATACCGGCGAAGAGGAAGCCTTCGATTTCGTTGGCGGCATTGAGGGTGTAGCCGTGCTTTTCCGCCTGTTCTTTGGCGAAGGTCTTGAGGAGACCGCGGGTGTCGCCGGTGTACGGAGCGCCGCCTTTGTCGATGACATCGCCGAAGACGAGAACCTTGCCGGCGCCGAAGATGTCGGCGGGAGCGAAGAAGAAAGAGCTCCAGTCGATGCCGAGGCGGAGGTCGCTCTCGCGCTGCGCGGTAAAGCCGCGGATGGAGGAGCCGTCAAAGGTGAGGTTGTCGTAGCTCTTGATGAGGAATTTCTTGTCGTAGTCGAGCATGTGCAGGCGGCCTTCAAGATCGGAGAAGAGGACGGTAACCGCCTTAATGCCCTTTTGGTCCGTGAGATACTTCAGCCGCTCGTCCTGAATTTTGTCGAGAGCGACGCGCTTCCTGCGCTGATCTTTCGCCTTGAGATTGAGCTCCTCGAGTTCCTCGTACGAGAGCGCCAGAAAATTCCGAAAATCAGT
This sequence comes from Acidobacteriaceae bacterium, assembly GCA_049585375.1. GTDB lineage: Bacteria > Acidobacteriota > Terriglobia > Terriglobales > Acidobacteriaceae > Palsa-343. Next base: position 65 of record JBAUZR010000631.1, on the reverse strand, counting down.
CGACATGCTTTTCCTCGATCGTGATGGGTTGGAAGTTGGCTGCCGCGTCCAGCTCGCACCGGGAG
>JBAUZR010000630.1:0-6258 GCA_049585375.1 Acidobacteriaceae bacterium | reverse complement strand
GCCGTACAATCCTCCCCATCGCACGACTTTCCAGCCCGATGAAGAATAGCTGCCTTCGCCTCACCGCCGCCGTCCTGCCGTTCGCCCTGGTCGCCGCGCTCACGCTTCCGCTGGCCGCCCAGACTTCACCCTTCGCCGGCGTCGATCCCGACACCGCCACGCTCCTCACCAACGACCAGCCCGTGCGTGCCGAGCACGCCATGGTCGTCACCGTGCACCACCTCGCTACCGACGCCGGCGTGCAGATCCTCAAAGCCGGCGGCAATGCCGTCGATGCCGCCGTCGCCGTCGGCTTTGCCCTCGCCGTCGTTTATCCCTTCGCCGGCAATCTCGGCGGCGGCGGTTTCATGCTCATCCACGAGCACTCTGCCTTCATTCACGGTCACCACGGCGATCGCGACGTCTTCATCGACTACCGCGAGAAGGCTCCTCTCGCCGCCACCGCCAACATGTACCTCGACGCCAGCGGCAATGTCATACCCAATGCCAGTATCGTCGGCTATCGCGCCGTCGCCGTCCCCGGCTCCGTCGCCGGACTCGTCGATGCCGAGCGCAACTACGGCCGCCTCACCCTGCAGAAGGTCATGGCTCCCGCCATCCGGCTCGCCTCCGACGGATTTGTCCTTACCGAGCAAGAAGCCGCCGCGCTGCACGATCCCGTCCTCACCCAGTTCCCCGCCTCGCGCAAAATCTTCCAGCGCGATGGCGACTTCTATAAATCCGGCGACACCTTCCGCCAGCCCGAGCTCGCCGAGACCCTCCGCCGTATCGCCGAAAACCCCGAAGATTTCTACCAGGGCGCCATGGCTCGCCAGATCGCGCAGGCCATCCAGCAGGGCGGCGGCCTCATCACCGCCAACGATCTCGCGCACTATACCGTGAAAGAGCGCAAGCCCGTCACCGGCTCCTATCACGGCTACACCATCGTCAGCGCGCCGCCACCTTCATCCGGCGGCATCGCCCTCATTGAAACCCTCAACATGCTCGACCACTACGATCTGCATGCGCTCGGTGACCGCACCACCCCCGAGATGCACCTGATCGTGGAAGCCTTCCGCCGCGCCTACATGGACCGTACCGGCTACCTCGGCGATCCGGACTACGTCCACATCCCCGTCGAGAAGCTTCTCAGCCGGAAATACGCTGATGCCTTCCGCGCTTCCATCAATCCCGACAAAGCCACGCCCTCCGCCGATCTCCAGCGCCCCGTCGGCTTCCTCCCGCCGCCACCCACCATGGCCGAGGTTCGCCAGGAATCCGTCGACACCACGCACTATTCCGTTATGGATTCCGACGGCAACGCCGTCTCCGTCACCACCACCCTCAACAATGCCTTCGGCTCGGGAGTCACTGTCCCCGGCCTCGGCTTCATCCTCAACGACGAGATGGATGACTTCGCCTCCAAGCAGGGCGTCCCCAACATGTTCGGTCTCATCCAGGGACCGGCCAATTCCATCGCCCCCGGCAAGCGCCCGCTCTCCAGCATGACCCCGACGATCGTCCTGCGCGACGGCAAGGTCGCCTACGTCCTCGGCTCGCCCGGCGGCGGACGCATCATCACCACCGTCGCCAACATCTTTATCAGCGCCGCCGATCAGGGCCTGAATATCCAGCAGGCCGTCGACGCCCCCCGCTTCCACCACCAGTACCTGCCCGACGTCCTCTACCTCGAACGAGGCTTCTCCGACGCCACCCTCGACGGACTCCGCGCCATGGGCTACAACCTCCACATCGGTGGACACTGGTCCGACGGCGAATGCATCGCCGTCGATCCCAGGACCGGCGAGCTCAGCGGCGGCCAGGACCATCGCCACAATTACGGCAAAGCCGAAGGCTATTAACCCCTCTGCTAACCGGCCTTCTGTCTGTGGTAACCCGCGCCGCCCGGCGGAATTTTCCCGATAAATTCCCTTCAGCATCCCCACCTCGCCGGAGTATTATCGGGACTCTCTCAGCGCACTGCTCTGCGCCTCTGCCCTCTGTCTTCAATTCCTGGCGTTCTGCTTCTTCCCCGGAGGTAGCTGCCATGATCGACTGGCGCAGGTTCGCCCGCAAGCTCGGTGTCGCCCTCAATCTCCGCGAACCGCCGAACGTTCCCCCCTACGGATGGTCCTACTTTGACCATCTCGTCTCCCTCTACGTCACACTCAATACCTCCGACGGGCGCGCCGACGCCGTCATCTCCAAATCCACCGCGCGCCCCGACGACCTCACCTGGGGCGACATCTTCCTGCTCGAGAACATAGTCTTCTCCCTCCAGCCTCCCGAGGTCGTCAACCGCAATGCCTGGATCGTCCGCGAGCGCCTCCGCGAGATTGCCTGCCCCACCGTCTTTCAGAAGTACGTCGAGTCCAACTTCCCGAGGGATTCCGACACTCCCGCCAAGTTCGCCCTCCTCCGCGCCGACCTCACCCGCGTCCTCGATGTCCTTCACTGGCACTACTCGCTCATCCCCATGCGCGAGCGGCTGCGCAAGTCCCTCACCCTGCGCTGCATTACTTATGTGGTCCTCTATACCGCCGTGCTCGCCGGGATCTACATCCTCTGCTATCACTACAAGGCCGAGTTCTTCGCCATGACTGCCGGCGTGCTCTACTGGGGCATCCTCGGCGGCTTCGTCAGCTCCCAGCGCCGCATGCAGCGCATCCCCAACGACGGCGATCCCCTCATCACCGTCTTCGAGCTCGACAGCGCCGGCTACTATCTCTGGCTCTCTCCACTGCTCGGCGCCACCTTCGCCATCGTCCTCTTCCTCATGTTCGTCGCCGGCATCCTTGAGGGCTCCATCTTCCCAACCTTCTACTCGCCCTCCACCCACCATCGCGCCGGACTTACCTTCTTCACCTTTACCTGGACCACCCTCCCCATCTCCGGTGCGGACTACGCACGGCTCTTCGTCTGGTCTTTTCTCGCTGGCTTCGCCGAGCGACTCGTCCCCGACAACCTCGACCGCCTCAGCTCCAAGCTTGGCGTCCCCGACAAAAAGAAAGGGCCCTCCATCCCTCCTACCGCCGGCGACGGCAATCCCCCGTCGTCCCCGCCCATCCCCGCAGCCGGGCAAATCTCCACCGACGTTCTCCAGAAAGTCATGCACACCGGCGAAGAGCCGCCGCCCACCAACACCGACAGCCCCTGACTCACCCGTTTCTTAACCCTGCACCCTGTCTGCGGTCTTTCGTACCCTCCCCACCCGTCCGCCCCGGGTTTATCCTCGTCGCAAAGCACCAAACGCATCCCGGAGACTCGCTATGCCCGACGCCACCTGCGACATCGGCCTCATCGGCCTCGCCGTTATGGGACAAAACCTCGTCCTTAATATGAACGATCACGGCTTCAAAGTCGCCGTCTTCAACCGCACTGTCTCCAAAGTGGACGACTTCCTCGCCCACGAGGCCAAAGGCACCCAGGTCGTCGGCGCTCATTCCCTTCAGGAACTCGTCTCCCTCCTCAAGCGTCCCCGCCGCGTCATGCTGATGGTCAAAGCCGGCGAGGTCGTCGACCAGAACATCGAGCACCTGCTGCCGCTGCTTGAGCCAGGCGACATCATCATCGACGGCGGCAATTCTCTCTTCACCGATTCCAACCGCCGCACTAAAGACCTCGCCGCGAAAGGCATTCTCTTCATCGGCACCGGCGTCTCCGGCGGCGAAGAAGGGGCGCGCCGCGGACCCTCAATCATGCCCGGAGGCAATCCCGCCGCCTGGCCCCACGTCAAACCCATCTTCCAGGCCATCGCCGCCAAAGTGGACGCCAGCGGCAAAGCCACCACCTCCGACGGACAGGGCACCCCCTGCTGCGACTGGGTGGGCGACGCCGGCGCCGGCCACTACGTCAAGATGGTCCACAACGGCATCGAGTATGGCGACATGCAGCTCATCTGCGAAGCCTACGACCTGCTGAAGCACGCGCTCAACGCCACTCCCGACGAACTCTCCGCCATCTTCACCGACTGGAATCAGGGCGAGCTCGACAGCTACCTCATCGAGATCTCCGCACAAATCTTCGCTAAGAAAGACGAAGACGGCTCGCCCATCATCGACAAGATTCTCGACACCGCCGGCCAGAAAGGCACCGGCAAGTGGACTGCGATCTCCGCCCTTGACCTCGGCATGCCCGTCACCCTGATCGGAGAATCCGTCTTCGCCCGCTGCCTCTCCGCGATTAAAGAGGAGCGCGTCGAAGCCTCAAAAGTTCTCCAGGGGCCCGCCGGCCAGGCCGCCACCGCCGATCGCGCCGACTTCATCGAGAACGTCCGCCGCGCCCTCTACTGCTCCAAGATTATTTCCTACGCCCAGGGCTACATGCTCCTCCGCCAGGCAGCGAAGGAATTCGCCTGGCAGGTCAACATGGGCGGCATCGCCCTCATGTGGCGCGGAGGCTGCATCATCCGCAGCCGCTTCCTCGGCAAAATCAAAGAAGCCTACGACACCAACCCGGCCCTCGAAAATCTCCTCTTCGACAGCTTCTTTTCGGGAGTCCTCAACAACTACCAGGCTTCCTGGCGCAAAGCCGTCGTCAAAGCCATCGCGATGGGCGTGCCCGCGCCCGCCTTCTCCACCGCGCTCGCCTTTTACGACGGATACCGTACCGCCCGCCTGCCCGCGAACCTCCTCCAGGCCCAGCGCGACTTCTTCGGGGCTCACACCTACGAACGAGTGGACAAGCCCCGCGGCCAGTTCTTCCACACCAACTGGACCGGCCACGGCGGCCGCGTCTCCTCCGGCACCTACAACGTGTAGCCGCAGCGCAGGAAAATCCGGGTGCTCCATCCTGTCTACGGCTTCATCGTGCCCAGGGTGGGTCGCGCCGCTGCCTTCTGCGCCGGGGTCCTGACCCGGCTCAGCGGATTCTCCAGCCGATTCTGCCCCTTTGCCTTCCCCACCGCACCACGAGGAGCGATTCCCAAAGGATCGCCCGTCAGGGAAGGGCGCCTTGGCCCCCGCGCAACTTTCCCACCTGTTAGCGATCTAATAAACAGAGGTTTGAATTCATATGCCAAGGCTTAGAACAATATTCACAATCGCCCTGGCGGCTCTGTTCGCTCCGGCGCTTTTTGCTTTGGATACCCAGACTGCTCCGGCCCCAACGAACCCTGCCGTGCCAGGGACGCTCAACTACATCGAAGGTTCGGCGAATCTTGACGGCCAGGCCATCACGCAGAACGCTATCGGATCCGCTACCCTCGCGCCCGGTCAGGTCCTTGCGACCACAACCGGTCGTGCCGAAGTCCTTCTGACTCCCGGCGTCTTCCTGCGCCTCGGTCACAACAGCACGGTGAAGATGGTGTCCCCGGACATCACCAACACTGTCATCAGCGTAGAGCGTGGCCGTGCCACCGTTGAAGTGGACCAGCTCTTCAAGGAAAACGATATCAATGTGCTGGAAAACCATGTTCCTGTGCAACTTGTCCAGACCGGGTTGTACGAATTCAACGCCGACCAGGGAACGGTCCTCGTCTTTCAGGGAAAGGCCGCCATCTCCAAAGGTCATGGTCACTGGTCGACCGTTAAGTCCGATCACGAGGTAAACCTCACGGAGGGCGTAACCAGCCTGCATCCCGTGAAGTTCGACGCCAGTCAGCAGGAGCAGGCAGGCATTTACCGCTGGAGCAGTCTGCGCTCCGACTACCTCGCCGAAGCCAACCAGCAAATGGCCGGCGAGTACGGTTCTGGTTACGCTCCCGGCTGGTACTGGGATCCGTACATGTTCGATTACACGTTCCTCGGACCCTATTCTTTCTATAGTCCCTTCGGATGGGGCTTCGCTCCCTTCGGCTGGGGCGGCTGGGGCTACCCGGGCTTCTATGGCGGTTACTATGGGGGCGGATTCTACGGCGGCCACGGCCATGGCGTCGGCCCGCACGGCCCGGTGAATCTCCACAACGGTGGCTTCGGCGGAAGCGCCTTCCGCAGTGGTGGTGAGTTCGGCGGCTTCCACGGTGGCGGTGGCTTCGGTGGTGGTGGCGGTGGTGGCTTCCACGGCGGGGGCGGATTTGGCGGCGGCGGCCACGGCCGCTAATCGCAGCCGCTCTTGAGACGAACCCCATTCTGCGCCGGCGGAATGGGGTTTTCTCATGAACGCAACCCGGGAGCCTTCATCGTCCGGCCTGCATCCACTGAAGTATGGCGCCTTACCCGCCGTGGCTTCACATTCTCGCCTGTGTCTACATCGGCCTCTGCCTCGTCTGCGCCGTGGGCCTGCTGATCCACACGTTGCTTCGCCCGCAGAAGATGGCGATCATGGGCGTGGTCTGGCCCG
>JBAUZR010000629.1:0-5102 GCA_049585375.1 Acidobacteriaceae bacterium | reverse complement strand
CTTCCTTTACGGATTCAAGCCACAGTGGCGCGCACAGTCCCACGGAACCTACAAGTTCTTTATGAACGCGCTCTACCAGTACGAGCAGCCGCCCTTCGCGAAGCCGGAGCCGACGGACCAAAAAGATGTGAAGACGAAGGCTGAGGCGGAATAGCCGGGGTTGGCTCGGCGGCGGCATTGCGGTAGTCTCGCGTTCGAGGGGAAATCGATGAGCCAGCAGGAAACCGTGATTCGCGCACCGCGCGGCAATACCCGAACCGCGCGCGGATGGATTCAGGAAGCCGCGAAGCGGATGCTGATGAACAACCTCGATCCCGAGGTGGCTGAGAAGCCTGCCGAACTGATCGTTTATGGCGGACGCGGCAAGGCGGCGCGCAACTGGGAGTGCTTCCACAAGATCGTCGAGACGCTGGATCGCCTGGAAAACAATCAGACGCTGCTGATCCAGTCCGGCAAGCCGGTTGCAGTCCTCGAAACCCAGGCGCTCGCTCCTCGCGTGCTCATAGCAAATTCGAATCTGGTCCCGCACTGGGCCAACTGGGAGGAGTTCGACAAACTGGACCGCGCCGGTTTGATGATGTACGGCCAGATGACGGCGGGTTCCTGGATCTACATCGGCACCCAGGGCATTCTGCAGGGCACCTACGAGACCTTCCAGAGTGCGGCGCAGCGCCACTTCAACAACACCCTGGCCGGGACGATCACCGTGACGGCCGGTCTGGGCGGCATGGGTGGAGCACAACCGCTCGCCGTCAAGCTGGCCGGCGGCGTGGCCCTCTGCGTGGAAGTCGATGCGAGCCGCATCCAGCGCCGCCTGGAGACGCGCTATCTCGACAAGGCCACCGGCTCGCTCGACGAGGCGCTCGCGATGGCGAAGGAAGCCAGCGCTTCCCGTACCGCGATGTCCATCGGCCTGCTCGGCAACGCAGCCGAGGTGCTGCCGCAAATGGTCGCCATGGGATTCACGCCGGAGCTGGTAACCGACCAGACCAGCGCGCACGATCCCCTCTATGGCTACTGGCCCGTCGCCAAAGCAGACGAGGACCTGACTACTCTGCGCGCGAAGCAGCCGGAGGCTTATCTCAGCCGCGTGCGCCAGTCGATGGCCACACACGTTGAGGCGATCCTGACCATGCAGAAGCGCGGCGCCGTGGCCTTCGACTACGGCAACAACCTGCGCACGCAGGCGAAAATCGCCGGAGTGCAGAATGCGTTTGACTATCCCGGCTTTGTCCCGGCTTTTATCCGCGATTCGTTCTGCGAAGGGCGCGGTCCATTCCGCTGGGCGGCTTTGTCCGGCGATCCGGCGGACATCGCGGCCACCGATAAGGCTCTCCTCGATCTCTTTCCCAACGATCAGCGTCTGACGAATTGGCTGACTTATGCCGCCGATCAGATTGCCTTCCAGGGTTTGCCGGCGCGCATCTGCTGGCTCGGGTACGGGCAGCGCGATCGCGCCGGGCTGCTCTTTAACCAGATGGTGCGCGACGGCCGCCTGAAGGCTCCCATCGTCATCGGCCGCGATCATCTCGACGCCGGCTCCGTCGCCAGCCCTTATCGCGAAACGGAGGCGATGCGCGATGGCTCCGACGCCGTGTCCGACTGGCCGCTGCTGAACTTTGCCACGGGCATTGCCAGCGGTGCGGCGTGGATGAGCTTCCATCATGGAGGCGGCGTGGGCATGGGCTACAGCCAGCATGCGGGCCTGGTGGCGGTGGCCGACGGCAGCGACGAAGCCGAGCAGCGGCTGCGGCTTTGTCTGCGCAACGATCCGGCGCTGGGTGTTGTCCGACACGCCGACGCCGGCTACGAGCGAGCGATCGACACAGCGCGGGAGCGCGGGCTGGATTTGCCGAGTCTCGCATGAACGCTGACCTTTTCGTGCGGGGCATCTCGCAGCTGGCCACTTCCCATGGCCCAGGCCCGAAGCGCGGTGCGGAGATGCGGCAGGTCACTGTGCTGGAGCAGGCCGCAATCGCTGTTGCTGACGGGCGAGTTCTCTGGGCTGGATCCGAGGGGGAGTGGAGGGGGCACGCCGCTCAGACCATCGATGTCGGACACCGTGCCGTTGTCCCCGGACTGGTCGATCCGCACACCCACGCGGTCTGGGCCGGAGATCGTCTCGCCGACTTTGAAGCTCGCATCTCCGGCGTACCCTACGAGTCCATTCTGGCGCGCGGCGGCGGTATCTGGAGCACGATTCGCGCTACCGCGGCTGCTTCAGAAGAGGATCTTATCGCCCTGGCCAAACCGCGGCTGGACGCGCTCGTGCGCTCCGGCGCGACCGTCATTGAGGTCAAATCCGGTTACGGATTTGATCCGGAAGCCGAGATGCGCATGCTGCGGGTGATCCAGCGGCTGTCAATGCTGATACCGGCCCGCATCGTTCCCACGCTTCTGATTCACGTGCCGCCGAAGAATGCGTCGGACAGGGCCGCCTGCGTGTCGGACATTTGTCAGACGCTGATTCCTGAAGTGGCAGATCAAAGGCTGGCGGAGGCCGTCGATGTCTTCGTCGAGAAAGAGGCCTGGAGCGCCGCCGAGGCAGAGCAGGTTTTGGGGACGGGCCGGCGGCACGGGCTGGGGATCAAGCTGCACACCGAGCAGTTCCACCGGGTGGGCGGACTGGAACTCGGGCTGCGGCTCAAGGCGCTCAGCGTCGATCACCTGGAGGCGTGCAGCACGGAGCAGATCGGCGAAATGGGTCGCAGCGGAACCGTTGCGACGATCCTGCCCGGCGTCTCGCTGCATCTGGGGTTGCCGCCCGCTCCGGGCCGAGCGCTCATCGACGCGGGCGCAGCGGTGGCGGTGGGGACGGATCTGAATCCGGGCTCCAGCCCCCTTTTCTCAATGGCTGCCGCACTGGCGCTTGCCGTGCGACTGAATGGACTCACTGCCCAGGAAGCCCTGGTTGCGGGCACGATCAATGCCGCGTGCGCTCTGGGATTGTCGGACGCGGGCCGTCTCGAACCCGGTATGCCGGCGGACTTCCTCGTCCTCGAAGAATCCGACTGGCGCAGCCTGGTCTACATGCTGGGAGCCAATCCGGTGCGGGAGGTCTGGATTGGCGGACAGAAGGCTACCGCATGAGACCATCGTTGCGAAGGAGCGGTGCGACGCGATGAGCCTGTTGGTACGGCCGGAGTTGTTGTACGTCGACGGCACCTTCGTTCCGGGGCGCGCGGTTCGCGTCAGCGATGGCGGGGCCGTTGAGGCCATCGTCGCGCCCGACGCGGCGTCAGACAGCGCGATAGATCTGCCCGGCAAGGCGCTCCTGCCCGGCTTCGTCAACATCCATTCGCACTCCTTCCAGCGGCTGATTCGCGGGAAAGCCGAATCGCGTGCCGTGAGCGGGCGCGATTTCTGGTCGTGGCGCGGAACGATGTATCACGCCGCAGCCCACCTCGATCAGCAGCAGGTTTATGACGTCGCGCGGATGGCGTTCCTCGAAATGCTGCTGGCCGGCACGACGACCGTGGGTGAATTCCATTATCTGCACACAGCCCCGGACGGGCGCCCGTATGAGGATCCCAACCTGTTGGCGAAGCAAGTCATCGCCGCGGCGCAATCTGTGGGCATCCGCATCGTGCTGCTGCGCTGCGCCTATCTGCGCTCGGGATTCGAGCTGCCGCGCGATCCAGGACAGACCCGCTTCTTCGAGACCCGGGACGCTTTTCTGGACAACACCGACGCTCTCATGCGCGAAACTCCTGCGGAAGGAAACACGCAGATTGGAGTCGCACCGCACAGCATTCGCGCCGTGCCGCTCCGGGACCTGCGAGAGATCGCCGCATGGGCTCGCGAGCGCCGCCTGCCCCTGCACATGCATATGGCCGAGCAGGTGGCCGAGAATGAGGCCTGCGTCCGCGAATATGGCGCCACGCCCGTCGCCCTGCTGGGGAAGTCCGGCTTGCTGGGGCCGGACTGGACGGCCATCCACGCGATCCACATTACCCCTGACGAAATTGCCCTGCTGGCGGACGCTGGTGCGACGATCGGATCGTGTCCGACAACGGAGCGCAACCTCGGCGACGGCATTCTGGCAGCGGATACTGTGCTGCGCAGCGGAATTCGCATTGCCTTTGGGTCGGACAGCCAGGCACAGATCGATCCTCTGGAGGATGCGCGCGAGCTGGACTACCATCTGCGGCTGATCCGGCAAGAGCGTGTGATGCTCGATCAGATCGGCGAGCAGGGAATCGCGGCGCGCCTCTTCGACAGCGCAACCCGCAACGGCGCCCACTCCCTCTCTGTGCCGGCGGGGCGCCTCGAGCCGGGCACGTCGGCCGATTTCTTCACCATCGATCTGCGGGATGTGTCGATCGCCGGGCATTCTGCCGATGATCTGCTGCCGACGATCGTGTTTGGCATGAACCGGACGGCGATTCGCGATGTTGCGGTGAACGGCCGCCTGGTCGTGCGCGATGGACGCCACACGCTTCGGGAGGAGATCATCGCTCGCTACGGCGAAGTTCATGCCAAAGTGTGGCGGGATACGAGGGCCGCAGGATGAAGACCGTTGTTGAACATCTCTCAGAGTTGATCCGGATTCCATCTCCATCTGCCGTGTCAAATCGTCGCCTGGTTGACTATGCAACAGACTCCCTGCGCAGCATCGGCTGGTCCGCGCGTGAATTGCCGTATCGCGATGTTGCGGGCGTCGAGAAGGTGAATCTGATCGCGGCGCCGCCGGGGCAGGACGTCGAAGTTCGCGACGTGGACCTTGTCTTCATGTGCCACACCGACACGGTACCGTTCGCCTCGGACTGGGCCGACGCTCTGAAGCCGATTTTCGACGCTGGCCTGTTGCACGGATGCGGCGCGTGCGACGTGAAGGGATTTTTGGCCAGCCTTCTTACGGCCGCAGCGCAGTCCACGGCATTTCTCGAGAGCTTACGGATCGTGTTGTCAGCCGAGGAGGAGATCGGTTGCATCGGAGCCGCGCGACTGTTCGACCAGGGCTTGCTGCGGCCGCGCCGGATGGTCATCGGGGAGCCCACTTCTCTTCACCCGGCCCGTGCCGGCAAAGGCTATTGCCTTGCCGAGGTCACCGTCTTCGGCAAAGAAGCGCACAGCGCGCATCCCGGTCAGGGTGTATCAGC
>JBAUZR010000628.1:0-7622 GCA_049585375.1 Acidobacteriaceae bacterium | reverse complement strand
AGTCCACCGAGACCTGAATCGTCGCCAGCGTGTAATCCCGCGTCACATTCGCCACCGTTGTGATCTGCGAATTCGGCACAATGAACAGGGTCCCGTCGCCGCCCCGCAGCTGCGTCCGCCGCAGCGTCATCACCTCTACCGTCCCCGTCACTCCGGCAATCGTCACCACATCCCCAACGTTGAACTGGTCTTCGACCAGAATCAGAAATCCGTTGAAGCAGTCCTTCACGATGTTCTGCGCCGCCAGCCCGATGGCCACCCCCGCCACGCCTGCACTGGTCAGCAGCGGGCCCAGGTTGTATCCCAGAATCGGCAGCACCTGCAGCGTGGCGAGAAAGATAATGATCCCGATTCCCGTCGTCCGGATCACCGAAGTCAGCGTCCGCACCTGCGCCATGTGCCCCGCCGTAGTCGACTGCCGGCCAGCGATCCGCAGAACGTGATCCGTGATCAGCCGCAGCAGCCGCATCAGCAGCCATGTGACCAGCGCGATGCCGATCAGCTTCGGCAGCTTGTCATGCAGGAAGTCCTGCAGGTCCAGAAGATATTTGTCTCCCAGACCGACGAAGAACTTTTCGCGTCCCATCAACAGCAGTTCAGTCCACATGGATTTTCCCAGAATACCTGCTCGCCCCGGCCGCCGACTGCCGGACCCCAGAGCCCGAATTCACAAATCCACCCCTAACGGTTTCACCGGACTTGCGGTACTCTTTCAGGCATGCAGAACCGCATTACCGGCACCACCATGCCTGTGCTCGAGTTCCTCCTCGAGCCTAACGACGCCATCATCTCTGAAGCCGGCGAACTCTCCTGGATGTCCGCCAACGTCCAGATGACCACGCATACCCAGTTCGCGGGCGGCGGCGGCCTTTTTGGTGCGATCAAACGCGTCGCCGGAGGCGGCAGCCTCTTTATGACCGAGTACCGCGCCATGGGCGGCGCCGGCGAGCTGGCCTTCGCCACCCGTGTGCCTGGACACATTGTGCCCGTGGAAGTCGCGCCCGGCAACGAGTACATGGTCCACCGCCACGGCTTCCTCTGCGCCACCTCGGCGGTCACACTCAGCGTCGGCTTCCAGCAGTCCCTCGGCGCCGGCATCTTCGGCGGCGATGGTTTCCTGCTGCAGAAAGTCGGCGGCCAGGGCATGGCCTGGCTGGAACTCTCCGGCGAGCTGGTTCAGCGCGATCTCCGACCCGGCGAAACGCTGCTGGTCCATCCCGGTCACGTCGGCGCCTTCCAGGCGGGCGTCTCCTTCCAGATCACTATGGTGCGCGGCATCCGCAACCTGATCTTCGGAGCCGACGGCATCTTCCTCGCGGCGCTCACCGGCCCCGGCCGCATCTGGCTGCAAACGCTGCCCATCTCCAAACTCGCTCACCAGATCCAGGAGTATCTGCCCGCGCAGCAGGGCCGGCAGACCGCTGAAGCCGGCCTGCTCGGCGGCATCGTCGGCTCCGTGCTCGACGGCATGAATCGGTAGTCACGGCAACTCACTCTCCCCGCAGCGCCTGCAGCGGATCGACCGAAGCGGCACGGCGAGCGGGGAGGGCCGAGGCAGCGAGCGCGAGAGCAAACACCGCCAGCGTCGCCAGAATCATGACCGCGGGATCGAAGGGGCTGACTCCGAAGAGGAAGCTGCGCAGAATCTTCGCGGCGGCCGCCGCTCCGGCCAGCCCCAGAACGCATCCGATGGCCGCCAGCTTCAGCCCGGAGATCGCCACCAGCCGCACGATGTGCGAACGCTGCGAGCCGAGCGCCATCCGGATCGCCATCTCCTGCACCCGCGACGCCACCGAAAACGCAATGATGCTGTAGATCCCCAGCACCGCCAGCAGAACCGCCGCCAGCGCAAAACCAGAAATGATGATGGTGTTGAACCGCCGCGGCGCCTCACTTTGCGCCACCACTTGATCCATCGTCTGCATCTGCGTAAGGGGCAGCTGCGGATCGAGCCCCCGCACCACGCTCCGCATCGCATTCTCCATCTGCTCCGGCGGCAGAGCTGATCGCAAAACAATATACCCGCCGTTTCCGTTCAGATCGCTGGGCTGCGCATAGGCTCCGGCGTCTTTCTCCAGCTGAGCCACCGGCTGGTAGAACTGCTCGCTTGCGTCGGCGTCCGGCGAGTTGAGTTTCGCATCCCCAACCTCTCCCACCACCGTCATCCAGGGCGTCGCGGATTTCACCATCCCCGTACGCATGCGCTTGCCGATCGGATTCTGTCCCGGCCAGTAGTGCTGCGCGAATTCGTGGTTCACGATCACCGCCAGCTGGCTGTTGGCGTCGTCCGACTCCGTAAAGTACCGCCCGCGCAACAGCGGAATGCCCATCGCCTGAAAATAGTCGGGTATCACCTGAGAGGGCGAGGCCGTGGAGCGGTCCGGTCCCCGCGGATCGACATAGCCCTCCACAACAAAAATCTCGATGCCGTCGCCGGTTGCGGGAATCGTGCTCGTGAGGCCGGCTGCCTGCACGCCCGGCAGTTGCCGCAGCTGCTGCAGTAAACGGCGATTGAAGGTGTCGATCTGTGACTGCGTTGAATATTGTTTCTGCGGCAGTGAATAGATTGCCGTCGTCACATGATCCGGACGGAATCCCAGATTCACTTCGCTCATCTTGCTGAAGCTGCGCAGCAGCAGGCCCGAGGCCGTAAGCAGAGCCAGCGCCACCGCGATCTCCAGCACCACCAGCGTCGACCGCAACCGCGCGTGTCCGCCGCCCGCCGATCCGCTGCGGCCGCCCTCCTTGAGCGACGCGTTCACATTCGTGCGCAGCGCCGCAAATCCGGGGGCCAGTCCACAGAAGAAGCCGGTAATCACCGCCAGCAACAGTGCGAACCCGACCACGCTCCAGTTGAGCGTAATGGCGTCCACCCGCGGCAGCGTCTCCGGCAGCAGGTCGCGCCCCAACCCCACCGCGAGCGCGGCGAGGCCAATGCCGACAAGGCCCCCGGCCACGCTGATCACCAGGCTCTCGATGATCATTTGCCGCAGCACAGCCAGCGCCGGCGCTCCAATCGCCATCCGCACGGCAATCTCTCGCTGCCGCCGGATCGCCCGCACCAGCAGCAGTCCCGCCAGATTGGCGCACGCAATCAGCAACACGACTGCCACGGCAAGAAACAGCATCCGCAGCAGAGGGCGCGTCTGCAGAACCTCAATCTGCTGCAGCGGATAAACCACCGGATGAATCCGGAAGTTTGCCGCATCCGGCGGATAGTTCCGCATGATCTGCGCCGCCACCCGGTTCGCATCGGCTTCCGCCTGGGCCGGCGTCGCGCCGGGTTTCAGCCGCCCGACCATTTGCAGATACCAGCTGGTCTCCGCCTCAGGCGACAGCTCCTCCGCCGAAAAGCTGATCGGCACCCACAGTTCGGTGCGATACAGGTGCCCGCGGTTCATCGGGAACTCAAAACTCCGCGGCATCACGCCGATGACAACGTAAGGCTTGCGGTCGAGCAGGATCTTCGTTCCCAGCACATGCGGATCGCCGTTGAAGCGGCTCTTCCAGGTGGCATAGCTGAGAACGGCAACCTGAGCCTTCTGCTGATCCTCCTGGGGGGTGAATACACGGCCCAGCAGGGGCGCCACGCCCAGCACGGTGAACATCGACGGCGTCATCCGAGCAGCCGCAATCTGAGCGGGCTGGCCCGTGCCGGAAAGCTCATACCCCGACCCGGTAAACCCGCCGAGGCTTTGGAACGCATGGGTCTCGCGCTGGTAGGTCACCACCTCAGGGCCGGTCACCGGACCCGGGTCCGTATGGCCCCAGTTCGTCCCCGCCACCTGATCGCCGAGCGTGACCAGCCGGCCGGGATCCGGGAAAGGGAGGGGGCGGAGCAGAACCCCGTCGACGATGGAGAAGATCGCCGTGGTCGCGCCGATGCCGAAGGCCAGCATCAGGACGGCGGTCGCGGTAAATCCGGGAGACTGGCGCAGCTGGCGGAGAACGAGCCTGAGGTCGGAGAGAAACTTGTGCACTGGAGGCCTCGCCTGATTGAAGGTTGGACCCGGTGGATGTTAGACGGGACAGCAACCCGGCAGTGTTCCATTCCACCACGAATTTTGAAGCTATGTCCGCCCGGTTCGCCGTCATTCGCGAAGGCGATGAACGGAGGCGTCTGATTCTGCTGGGGCGGCGGGGCTGGACTGCTGCTGTAGAATTGCGCTTTTGCTGCGTCGGCCGGGTTGAGTTGCGCTCGGCATTGGATTGGTGTGACCAAGGACATTGCAGATGATTCGGAGAACATTCTTAAAAACCCTGATCGCCAGCGCCGGCGCTTCTCTGATCGATTCCAACCTGCTTGCGGCTGAGGCCGAGGGGAAGGCTGCGGCTCAGCCGAAACCCAGGAAGGTAGTGATCGGCGGCGCCGGGATTACGGGACTCTGTTGTGGCTACGAGCTGATGAAGGCCGGTGTCGACGTCACGGTTCTCGAGGCTTCGGCAAGGTACGGCGGTCATGTGTTCACCGGCAGCGATGGGTTGTCGGATGGACTGTATGCCGACTATGGAGCGGATCATATTACCCGGCCTGGATATGAGCGGCTGTTCGAGTATGCGGAAGAGTTTAAGATCCCGGTAGTTCCTTATCCGAATGCCGAAGGATCGTGGCTGCCGTACAACGACGATGACCTGAGGATGATCGGGGGGAAGTTCTACACCAACCGCATGCTGGCGGATCCCGGCACGCTGGCGAGCCTGGGATTTAACAGCCGCGAGGTCGAGTTTCTGTCGAAGCACCCGTGGTACGAGCTGCAGGGACTGTATCTCGAATCGTACGTGGCAAAGATTACCGATCCAAACCAGCCTTTTGGCGCGGGGCTGGACGATCTGGACAAGATACCGATTACCGCAATCTATAAGAAAGAGGGTGCTTCGCAGGCGGCGATCCGTTACCTCGGAGGCGAAGACACCAGCGCGCTGTACAGCATCTGGAGGATGGCTGCGATGAAGGCTCGCGGCATTCCGCCATCGGAAGGTGAGATTTTTCGGCTGAAGGGCGGGAACGAGCAGCTGCCTACGGCCTTTGCGAAGCGGCTGGGTGCGCGGGTGAAGCTGGCGCATCCGATTACCGCTGTTGAGCAGAGCGACGCGGGAGTGACGGTTCATTATCGCGAGTACGGATACGAGGAGAACAAGACCCTCACAGCGGATTATTTTGTGAACTGCATCAGCCTGGCGGTGTTCAGAAATATTCCGGTGACGCCGGCGCTGTCGGCGGCGAAGCAATATGTCGTGGATAACCTGACTTACACGTCTCATCCTTTCTATGTGTTTGAGGCGAGCTCTAAGTTCTGGCTGGAGGATGGGCTGAAGAGCATCAACATGGAATTCGATCATCCGGATATCGACTCGATCTGGGAGGTGCCGAGCGAGGTGGAGACGACGCGGGTGATTTTGAAAGCCTATGGCGGAGGAGGGCTGTCTCCGCAGCGGGTGCTGGCTGCGTTTCGACAGGTGTATCCGGGCAAGCGGGACACGATTGTGCAGGCGCTGACGAAGGACTGGACCCAGGACAAGCTCGCACCGAGCTGTGAGATGGAGCCGTTTCCGATTGGGCAGATGCACCAGTTCTGGCCGGAGATCCTGAGGCCGGAGGGCAGGATTTATTTTGCCGGGACGTATGCGGATCTGCTGAGCCGGGGGATGGAATCGTGCATTCGGTCGGCACAGCGAGTGGCGCGGGAGATTCGAGAGGCATGAGGTTCGGGATCAGGGGTTTGTCGGCCGTTGCGGCTCTCAGTCTTGCAGCCTTTCTATTTTGCGAGGGCCAGGCTGTTCCTGGCGGCGCGACAGAGCATGGCACGGGTGGGCCTCCGGTGGTCAAAATCACAGCTCCTGCGAACGGCAGTACTTATAGCTGGAACTCATTGGTCAGTTACAGCGTTGTTGTCACTTATCAGGGAAAATCCACTGCCTATCAGGAGATCCCTGCCAACGAAGTCTTAGTCACGACCACTTCCCTTTCCGATGTATCGGCGGCCGGCAAAGCGGGCGCGGCACCTGCTCCAGACGGGCTTCTGGGCATCATCCGATCCGGCTGCGTGGGTTGTCATGAGTTCAAGGCAAAGGCCATGGGTCCGTCGTTTGCTGCGATCGCTGCACATTATCCGGACAATCAGGCTTCGATCGATGCTTTGTCGCGGTATATCCACAACGGATCGACGGGAGTGTTTGGGCAAGCGAGCATGCCTGCGCACGCGGAGCTGACGGACGAGCAGTTGCACGCCATCGCGCAATGGATCGTGAAGGATGCCGGCAACCCGAGTGTGAGTTATTACGTGGGAACGGAGGGCACGGTTCGGATGGAGGCGCCTGCGGCGGCGGGTCCGAATGCAGGGATGGTGCTGACTGCGAGTTATACGGCTGCGGCGACCGGTCATGAGCCGGCTCCACGGGGCGAAGATACGGTGATCGTGCGCGGCAGGTGATGCGGGGCCCTGTGCTTCGGACGGGATGGCCAGTGGGATGGGTACCCCCCTGGGGCATCGGATGGGGAAGTTTCTGATTCTGCTGGTGCGCAAAGGTAATGTCGGGGGCTGGGAGCCGGGAGTCGGGAGCTGGGAGCTGGTGGCTGGGAGCCTGGGGCTGAGGGTCGGCGGAGGCTACGAGGACGGGGACTAAGTTGGGGTCGGGGACTGGGTCGGGATCGGGGTCGGGGAGTGGGGTGAGGGCGTCGATCCATTCTTCGGAGTCGGTGAGGGGCGTGACGCCGGGGACCCAGGTTTCGGGTTCGGGGACGGGCTGGGGTTCGGGAGTGGGAGCGGGCAGGGCGGGTTGCGGGGCCGGCGGGACCGGAACCAGCCTCCAATTGACATTGACCGTGGGCAGCGGACCGGGAGCGCCGGGATCGGGCTCGCCGGGGTGATTGTCTGCCCAGCGGACGCGGCCGGAGCAGTAGTGGCAGGAGAGGTTGTGTCCGCGGCCTTTGCAATGCTCGAAGCGGTAGGGGCAGGGCCAGTGGGAGCCGAGGGGGTCGAGCTTGCCGGGAGGGGGCAGGGGCACGCGCATGCCCTTGTCGGCGCGACGGCAGAACTCGGGGGTGTAGAAGTCTTCCTCGGGATCGAGGGTGGAGCAGGGGCGTTGCTCGGCGGGTAAATCCGCCGCTTCGCTGCCTTCTTTCTCGGAGCCGGCGTGGTGCTGGGGGGTGTCGTCAACGGCGAGGCGCTCGTGGCCCTGGACGACGAAGCGGGTGACGGGCTCGGGGATGGCCTGACCGGATTCGGCGAGCCAGCGTTTTTCCGCGAGATCGACGCGGAGGAGGCCGGAGGCGACCTGGACGCCGTAGAGGATGGTGCGGGTTTCGCGGGGGTCGAGGGACTTGTTGAGCATGCCATGGATGGCGGCGGTGGCGGTGACCTGGAGGGAGGAGACGTCTTCGAGGAGGGGGACGCGGAAGGAGCCGTGGTGGCGGACGAAGGAGGGGTCGCGATTGACGCGGTGGTGGTAGCAGTAGGTGTGGCCCAGAGGGATGCCGCGGCCGCAGCGGACGCCGTCCATTTTGAGGTGGCGGCACTGGTGGTGGTCGGGGATGGTGGTTGTTGGTTCGGACATTGGGTGCTCCTGTGAAGAAGGCCACAGTCCACAGGCCACAGGCCACGGTGAACCGGGGTTGAGGTCCG
>JBAUZR010000627.1:0-3578 GCA_049585375.1 Acidobacteriaceae bacterium | reverse complement strand
AGGGTGGCATCAGCGAATTCGCGCTGGCGCTGCTGCAGACTGAGGTCGGCTTTGACAACGTCGGCGCGGGCGACCTCGCGTCCCTGCTCGAGCTTCTGGGTGAGGTCAACGAAAGACTGGGCTTCGTTGAGGGCGCGCTGAGCGACGGCGGCCTTCTCCGCGGTATCGACGACGCCGAAATAGGCGGCGACCACGCGGGCGAGAAGATCACGGCGAGCGCTTTCCAGATCGGCCGAGCCCTGGGCGGCGAGGGCGCGGGCGCGGCGCCAGTTGGCAATGTTGGGAAGGCTGATGTTCTGGTTGACGAGGATCTGCGCCCAGTATTCATGGATGGAATCGTTGGCGACGAAGATCGGGAGCCTCTGGAGGCCATAGGGAACGCCGGTATCCACGAAGCCGCTGGGCTGGGTGTAGGTGTAGACGCCGTTGGCGCTGGCGTTGGGCAGCAGCGCGCTGCGGCTGATGGCGGCGTCGAGACGCGCCGAGCCGGCCGTGGCCCGGGCCGTGGCGAAGGCCGGATCGTTCTGGACAGCCAGGGCCATGGCCTGGGTAAGAGTGATGGCAGGGGCGGGACTGTTGGCAGGCGTGGCCGCGGTGGTCGGCTGCGGGGCCTGGGGCAGAGAATTGGCAGCGGCCGGCCGGGCGCAGACAACCGCCCCGCCAGCGACCACGAGAAACGCCGCCAGCCATTTCCGGAGGCCCGACAAAAACATGCGCTGAGAATATCAACAGCAGCTTAAGGAAGGCTGAAGGCGGCTGGACGCGGCCGAGCGGGTAAATTCCAGAGCTAATGCAGCTGCTGCTCGCTCATGAGCCGGGTGAACTCCGGGGTGGCGCGCACGGCTGCGAGGGTCGGGTCGCCGAAGAGCTTGCTGCGATCCTCGAAGCCCTCGTTGAGCGCATGGCGGAGATAATCGAGGGCTTTGACGGTCTTGCCGGACTGGGCAAAGATGCGGGCGATGCAGTAGTCCTGCTGGGCGCGGCCCCGAGGGGGCAGAGGCTCGTTGACATACACGTTGGCGTCGTTGAAAACGCTCGGATCGAGGGCGAAGGCATGCTGGTAGGCGAGGAGTCCCTCGCCGTACTTCTGTTCCGCGAACCAGGCGGTCCCGAGATTGCTGTAAATGGCCGCCGATTTTGGGTTGAGGGCCAGAGCCTTGCGATAGTATCGGACCGCCCTGGGGTAGTTCTTCTTTGCGTAGTAGATGGCGCCGAGGTTGTTGAGGGCTTCGGGATACTCAGGGCGCAGATGGAGGGCGCGCTCGTAGGCGCGCTTCGCCTCGTCCACGGCAAACAGGTGGTGAAAGGCCATGCCGAGCTTGTTCCAGACGTCCGGGGAGTCCTGAGGGGCCTTGTGATAGAAGTCGATGGCGGTGACGTATTCCTCGCGAACCATGGCCAGGTCGCCGCGCGCTTCGGGCGTGAGTTGAACCGGTGTGGTTGTGGTGCTCCGCTCAGGTGCTTCCAGAGCCTGTGGCGCGGCGGGGGCAGCGAGCGCCAGAAGCAGGAACAAGGGTGCGGCCAGAATGCCATCGTGCGGCATGGGAGCCCTCTTAATTTGCCCCCTATGATGGACCGAAAGTGCCGGGATGGGAAGAACGAAATTCACGCAGCGATTACGACGGGCACACCCGGTTGGCGCCTCGGGTTGACCGGCAATAGGCGGCGGATCGAACGAGTTGGTACCGCTTCATATAATCGAAGCTCATGACGACGATTCGATGGGCGCGACCGGAAGATGCGGCGCTGATTCTTGAGTTTGTGCGGGAGCTGGCGGAGTATGAACGCGAGCCGGACGCGGTGACGATCCGTGAGGACGAGTTGCTGCGCGATGGGTTTCCTGCTGAGGGCGGGGAGCGGTATTTCGAGTGCCTGATCGCCGAGGAGGACGAGGAATCACCCCATGCGGCAGAAGCAGGCGCCCGGGGATCGCGACGTGAAGCGGCGGGGTTTGCGCTGTTCTTTCCCGTCTACTCAACGTGGAAGGGGCGAGCCATGCATCTGGAGGATCTGTTTGTACGGCCGCGTTTTCGCGGACGGGGCATCGGCAAGGCTCTGCTGACGAAGGTGGCGGCGGTGGCTGTGGAGCGTGGCTGCGCGCGGTTTTTCTGGCATGTGCTGGACTGGAATACGCCTGCGATCGAGTTCTACCAGTCGCTGGGCGCGGCGCCACTGACCGACTGGACGCGGATGGAGATTTCCGGCGAAGCGCTCCGCGCTCTTGCGACTGAAGTGCAGGCATGAGGATACGGGTGATCGGCGGGGGTCTGGCCGGGCCGGAGGCGGCGCTGGTCGCGGCGCGGATGGGCGTGGAGGTGGATCTCTGCGAGATGCGGCCGATGAAGACCACACCGGCCCACGAGACTGCGGACTTCGGTGAGCTGGTCTGCAGCAATTCTCTGAAATCTGAAAGCGAAAACACGGCGCCCTGGCTGCTGAAGCAGGAGATGCGGCGGGCGGGATCGCCGCTGCTGAAGTGCGCGGACGCGAGCGCAGTGCCGGCCGGGCATGCTCTGGCCGTGGATCGGGTGGAGTTCTCGCGGCTGATCGGAGAGGCGATCGCTGCGGAGCCGCGCATCACGGTGCACCGCGGGGAAGTGACGCGGCTGGATCCGGAAGACGGGATTACCGTTGTGGCGTCGGGGCCGCTGACGTCATCAGCGCTGTCGCAGGAGATCGCGCGGCTGACCGGGAGCGAACACCTGGCGTTCTACGACTCCATCAGCCCGATCGTGGAGGCGGACTCGATCGATCGGGAGAAGGTTTACTTCGCGGCCCGGTATGACAAGGGTACGGCGGACTACATTAACTGTCCTATGACGAAGGAAGAATACGAGGCGTTCCTCGACGCGCTGCTGACGGCCGAGAGCGTGGAGGCGAAGGAGTGGGAGAAGCTCGACTACTTCGAGAGCTGCCTTCCGATCGAAGAACTGGCGCGTCGGGGGCGGGATACGCTTCGCTTCGGGCCGATGAAGCCGGTAGGCCTGCGCGATCCCCGGACGGGCAAAATGCCGTGGGCTGTGGTGCAGCTGCGGGTGGAGAATCTGCGATCCGACTCCTATAACCTGGTCGGATTCCAGAACCATATGAAGTACGGCGAGCAGGCAAGGATCCTCCGAATGATCCCCGGCCTGGAGAACGCTAAGTTCCTGCGATACGGTCAGATCCATCGCAATACTTACATCAATGCACCAAAGGTGCTGACCCCGTTGCTGCGGATGAAGGAGCACCCCGGAATCTTCTTTGCCGGGCAGATTTCCGGAGTCGAGGGATATACCGAGTCGATCGCGACCGGGATGCTGGCGGGGATGTATGCAGCGGCTATCGCGCGCGGGGAGACGCCGGAGCCGGTGCCGCGGGGAACGGCGCTGGGGTCGCTGGTTCGGTATGTGACGGAGGCGGATCCGAAGCGGTTTCAACCGGCGAACATCACATTCGATTTGCTGGAGCCTCTGGACGACGAGACGCGCCGGAAGGAGCGGGACAAGCGGGAGCGGCACCGGATCCAGTGCGAGCGGGCGCTGGCAGCCTTTGAAGCGTGGCTGAGCCCTGTTTTGAACAGCGGACAGGGTTTAGGG
>JBAUZR010000626.1:0-10844 GCA_049585375.1 Acidobacteriaceae bacterium | reverse complement strand
GTGGAAGCTGATGTTGTTCTGGAAGGTGGCGCGACAGGGCGGGCGGCCGTACCCAGCGGCGCTTCGACTGGCGAACACGAGGCGGTAGAGCTGCGCGATGGCGATAAGAGTCACTACCTGGGCAAGGGCGTGATGAAGGCGGTGGAGAATATCGAGAGCATTTTGGCCCCGGAACTGACGGGCATGGACGCATCGAATCAGCGGCTGCTGGACGCCACGATGATTTCGCTGGACGGCTCGGAGAACAAGGGACGCATTGGTGCGAACGCGATTCTGGCGGTCTCGATGGCGGCGGCGCGGGCTTCCGCGGCTGAGCTGAAGGTTCCCCTGTACCGGTATCTCGGCGGGGTGAACGCATCGATTTTGCCGACGCCGATGATGAACATCATGAACGGCGGCGCGCATGCCGACAGCAACGTGGATTTCCAGGAGTTTATGGTGATGCCGGTGGGCGCCGAGCGGTTCAGCGACGCGCTGCGCTGGGGCGTGGAGGTCTTCCACACGCTGAAGGGCGTGCTGAAGAAGAAGGGATACAACACCGCCGTTGGCGATGAGGGCGGATTTGCTCCTTCGCTGAAGTCGAACGCCGAGGCCATCGAGCTGATTCTGGAAGCGATTGAGCTGGCGGGCTACAAAGCGGGCGAAGATGTGGCAATCGCGCTCGACCCGGCGTCCAGCGAGTTCTACGACGGAGACAAGAAGAAGTATGTCTTCAAAAAGGGCGACAAGAGCGAGCGCACGCCGGAGGAGATGGTCGCCTTCTATGCGGACTGGGTGCGGCAGTATCCGATTGTGTCGCTTGAAGACGGCCTGGCGGAGAACGACTGGGAGGGCTGGAAGATCCTGACGCGGGAACTGGGCTCTCAGATCCAGCTGGTGGGCGATGACATCTTCGTGACGAACACGGAGCTGCTGCAGAAGGGGATCGAAGAGGGGATCGCGAACTCTATCCTGGTCAAACTGAATCAGATTGGAACGGTAAGCGAGACCCTGGAGTGCATCGAGCTGGCGCGGAGGTACGGATATACGTCGGTGATTTCCCACCGCAGCGGCGAGACGGAAGATACCTTCATTGCCGATCTGGCGGTGGCCACCGGGGCGGGACAGATCAAGACCGGCTCGGCTTCGCGCACCGATCGTATTGCCAAATACAACCAGCTGCTGCGCATTGAGGAAGAGCTGGGCCAGGCAGCGGAGTTTCTGGGGCTGGAAGCCGTGAATTACGGCGAATAGCCTCTGAGTGGCGGCGCGGCAGTCCGCTGCGCCGGTTCCCGCATTTTTCCGGAGAAGAGGGATCGTGTCTCAGCACAAGCCTGTCGTTCTGACCATTCTTGACGGATGGGGTTATCGCCCGCAGACAGAAAACAATGCCATAGCGCTGGCGCGCAAACCCACATACGACAAGCTGCTGCGGGAGTATCCCAATACGCTGCTGCATGCGTCGGATCACTTTGTCGGGCTGCCCGACGGCCAGATGGGCAACAGCGAAGTGGGGCATCTGAACATTGGCGCCGGCCGCATCGTGCAGATGGATATCACGCGGATCGATGCGCTGATTGCCAGCGGCGCGTTCTACACCCATCCGACGATCGTTGAGGCGATGCAGAAGGCGCGAAAGACGCAGCTGCATCTGTTCGGGCTGGTATCGGACGGCGGCGTGCACTCCCACCAGGAGCATCTCTACGCACTGCTGAAGACCGCGAAGCAGCAGGGGGTGGAGAAGGTCTTCGTCCACGCCTTTATGGATGGGCGCGACACGCTGCCCACCAGCGGGGCCGGGTATCTGGCCGCGCTGGAGCAGAAGATGCGTGAGACCACGGGCAAACTGGCCAGCGTCTCCGGCCGCTACTACGCGATGGATCGCGACCGGCGCTGGGAGCGGGAGAAGAAGGCCTTCGATGCGATGGTGAAGGGGCAGGCTGAAGGGGGCGCCTACCGCGACGCGATTGCTCGCGTGAAGGAGTCATACAACAACGCCATCACCGATGAGTTTATTGTGCCTTTCGTTGTGACAGATGAGCACGACCGCCCCACTGGAGTGATTCGGGACGACGATGTCTGCATCATGTTCAACTACCGCGCCGATCGCGCGCGGCAGATCACGCGGGTGCTGGCGCGGAACAGCGGGCTTTCGAAGGAGGGCGGGAACGAGCTGCCTTCGGCAGAGGAACTCGACGCGACGATCCCGCGCAATACGATTCCGAGCAATCTGCACTACGTGTGCATGACGCAATATGACAAGCATTTCACGCTGCCGATGATCATTCTGCCGGAATCGATGGAGAACCTGCTGGCAAACCTGATGGCGCAGGCGAACCTGCGCAATCTGCGGGTGGCGGAGACGGAAAAGTACGCGCACGTGACGTATTTCTTCAATGGCGGAATCGAGACGCCGTTTCCGGGCGAGGATCGGATTCTGATTCCTTCGCAGAAGGTGGCGACCTACGACCTGGCTCCGGAGATGTCGGCGGCCGGGATCGCGGATACGGTGATCAGGGCCGTAAACGACCGGGCGTTCGACGTGGTGGTGGTGAATTTCGCCAACGCCGATATGGTGGGGCACTCGGGAAGGCTGGAGCCGACGGTGAAGGCTGTGGAGGTCGTGGACGCCTGCCTGGGGCAGATCTATCAGGCGATGAAGCTGCGGGGCGGCGGAGCGTGGCTGATTACGGCCGACCACGGGAACGCGGAGCTGATGGTCGATCCCGTGACCGGGGGTCCGCATACGGCGCATACCACGAATCCGGTGCCTTTCATTCTTGTGAGCGAAGACGCGAGCCAATACACGCTGCGGCCGGGCTCTTCGCTACGGGATATCTCACCCACGATCCTGGCTCTGCTGGGACTGGGGCAGCCGCAGCAGATGACGGGCGGAGATCTGCGGCAGCTTAAGGGCTGAGGGATCGAGCATCGGAACCGTTTCCCGACCAGGGCTCGGGCGAAGGTTCTCAGTGGCTTTTCATCGGGCCATGGACGGTTTTACCATCGGAGCATGGCCTTTCCGATTCGCACATGCAGCGTTTGCGGCGAAGAATTTGAACTGAAGCCCGATAAGCCCGGGTTTGCCAATCGGTGTCCCGCGTGCAGCGGAGCGCCGAAGGGTCCAGCGGCGGCGGGGAAATTCGGCAATGACCGGGAAGCGAACGCGGAGCGGCGCCGGGTGATGCGGGACATGCTGTACAAGAAGGAGAGCTAGGCGCGCTCAGCAGAGCCCCGCGAGTTTGAACAGCGCCGGCGTCTGCGGGAGAAGAAGCCGGCACCGCATGGTTCAGAAGCGGGGAACGTCGGCGAGACGGTTGATGTTCTGGAAGGGAATCATCCAGCCTGGATATTCCGGCGGCAGCGTGCTGACTTCATCGAGTTGCTTCAGTTCTTCCTCGGTAAGCTGAAGATCAACGGCGGCGAGGTTCTGCTCGAGCTGATCGACGCGTTTGGCTCCAATAATCACAGAGGTGACAAAGGGCTTCGCCAGGATCCAGGCGAGCGAGACGGTGGCGACGCTGGTCTGGTGGGCCTCCGCGATGGGGCGGAGAACGTCGATGATGCGCCAGGCGCGATCTTTGTCCACGATGGGAAAATCGAACGCGGAGCGGCGCGAGTCTTCAGGCTTCTGCTGCTCGCGGGAGTATTTGCCGGAGAGCAGACCGCCGGCAAGCGGGCTCCATACCAGCAGGCCCGTTTTCTGATCGGTGAGGAGCGGAACGATCTCGCGTTCGAGATCGCGGCCGGCGATGGAATAGTAGGCCTGCAGCGTATCGAAGCGTGCCAGGTTCTTTGCGTCGGAGATGCCGAGCGCCTTCATGATCTGCCAGGCCATCCAGTTGGAGCAGCCAATATAGCGAACCTTGCCCTGTTCGACGAGAGTGTTGAGGGCGCGGAGCGTCTCCTCCACGGGCGTGACGGTATCGAAGGCGTGGATCTGATAGAGATCGATATAGTCGGTGCGCAGACGCTGCAGAGAGGCTTCGACGGCGTGCATGAGATGGCCGCGCGAGGCGCCAATATCGTTGCGCCCGGGGCCGGTGCGTCCATAGGCCTTGGTGGCGATGACGACGTCTTTGCGGGCGATGCCGAGGTTGGCGATGGCCTGAGCGAGAACCTTCTCGGATTCGCCGTTGGTGTAGACATCGGCGGTGTCGATGAAGTTGACACCTGCGTCGAGGGAACGGCGGACGAGGGCGTCGGCAAGCTTTTGATCGACGCCGGCAATGGGTTTCCACATGCCTTCACCGGCGGCGAAGGTCATGGTGCCGAGACAGAGTTCAGAGACCAGAAGACCAGTGTGGCCGAGCGTGTTGTATTTCATGAGCGGGACACTCCTTAAAGGGTTCATCCATTTAGATGTGGCGGAGGAGGTGGAGATACGAATTCAGAAGTCGATGTGGCCGCGGACTGAGCCGACCCAGACCGGTCCGCGATCGCGATTGTAGCCGGGATCGTCGATGTGCTGGCCGTCGAGGGCGAAGAAAAGGCCTTTCCACGCGTGCCAGGTGTAGTAGCCTTCAACGATATTTTCGCGGCCATAGTGCAGAAAGCCGTCGCCGAGCAGAAACCCGAGGCCGCCATCTTTCAGGTAATTCTGGTGGTCTTTCTTGATAGCGTTGCTGACGAAGGCAACGCCAATTTTGTCCGCTGGGCGATGCCAGCGGGTTCCATAGTAGTCGCCGGCGACCAGGGCGGTTTGCCCGACCTCGGTATAGGCGAACGATTCCTCGTGATCGTCGTTCCATCCAAAGCGGGTGCCGATGCGGAAGTTGGAGGTGATCTCCTGTTCGTTGTTCCAGCCGAAGCCGTACTTGTTGGTGCCGAAGCGCTCGACGGAGATAATGTCGGGCCGGGTCGTCAATCCTGCCTGATAGTGCTGCACCGCCTCGCGATAGTTGCCCATGTGCGCGGTATTCACGTAGGCGAGAATGCGGGTGGTGCCTTTGCGGCCAGGAATGAAGGAGTGGCGCAGCTCATATTCCCAGTTTTGGGCGTGCGCGCGCGAGAAGGCCCAGTCGAGCGCGATGCCGTTGGCGACCACAGGCATGGCGAACAGGCCATAGCGTGCGCTCCAGGCGTGATCGTCATATTCGAGCGTGCCGCCCACCGTGTAGCCGCGCGTATCCGCGGCGTAATCCCACGCGCCATTGTCGTCGACGGTCCAGTTCATGAACTGCAGATGGCTGTCGGTGGCAACTTCGTTCTGATCGAAGACGTCATTAGCGCCCATCTTGCCGACACGAACCTCGAATCGCCGGGCAGGCACCTGAGGCGCCAGGGAGAAGGGGCTCCGATCGGCTTCAACCATGTGATTCGTGAGCCCGAAGGTCTGGTGGACGCCGCCGCGCGCGATGTAAGGAGCGGATCCGAGATTGGGATTGCGAACCACATCCAGATTCGTGAAACCGGCGAGCCCCAGAGCTTCGCCAAGGCCGCGGCCGCCAGTGCTTTCCAGATCGAGCAGCAGGTCGGTGTTGTACCGCAGGTTGTGGTGGGGCTGCCAGCCGAGGAACAGCGTTTCCACCGTCGAGGTCTTGTATTCGGGGGCATTGTCGAGGCTGTTCGGGCCCTGATAGGGAGAGTGGAATCCGGGCTTGCCCTGAAAGATGACATTGACCTGGCCTGAGATCCACCAGGGCGCTGCAGCGCTGTGGGGAAACATCGTGAGCTCGGGCTCATCGGCGGGCGGCGACTGGGGGGCCGGTGTTTGCGGCAACCGGGGAGCGGCGCCGGACTGCTGGGCAAACGCAATTACCGGGAGAGGCGCGGACGGAAGCGAACAAGACTGCGCATGCGCTGGGCGGCACAGGAAGGCGGCAACAAACAGGATCAAGGAAAAGAAAACGGGATGACGCAAGTTGTCCTTGAAAAGGGGGATCGTATCGTTCGGAGTCCAGGTTTCTCTCGCCAGACTACACAACGTAACCGCGTTTCGATAAAAGCCGTGTTAACGCACTTCCCGGCTCGGTATGGCGGAAGCTCTGATCGAGTGGGTGGTTTCCTGTCAGAAGTGACCCTCACGGCCGGAGCTGCGCCAGCCGATGCATCAGAGATGCGCTCAGAGAGGACTGCGCCGCATCGTCCAGTTTCTGGCCGCCCCGGGTCAGATAGAACACGTCGATGGCGGCTTCACCTTCGGTATCGATCAGGGCCACCGCGATGTTGCAGCGTGCGGCAGTAAAGCTGAGGGCGATCTCGCGCAGCAGGCCGGGCGTGTCCTGGGTAACGATCTGGAGCAGGGTGCTGTGCGAAGACGCATCGTTGTCGAACTCAAGCCGCGTATCCACTTCGACCCGGGGGCGCGCGGGCTTGTGGTTACGCGAGCGCATGAGTTGCTCCACCGACCCTTTGTGCATGAGAGCATCGCGCATGCTCTGAAGGAAGCGATCGATCTCAGAAGCATTGAGCTCGAGGGTCCGATAGGTATCGATGAACTGGAAGGTATCGACAATGACGCCGGCGGCGTTTGAAAACGCGTCCGCCTTCACGATGTTCATGCCCCACGCGGAGAGAACGCCGGCCATGTCGGCGAAGAGCCCGGGACGGTCCCGCGTGACGAGGGTGACTTCATTGAGCTGGCGAAGAGCGCGAAAGGATACCTGCACCGGGTGGTCGTGCAGAGCCTGGCCGAGGCGGAACTGAGCCGCGATTTGTTCCGGCGAGCGGGTATTCAGATAGCGCTGGGGCAGGCCCTCAAGAAACCTGCGCAATTCGTCGGTGGGAACCGGAGAAGCGATCGCGAGGCTTGACTGGGGCGCCGGAGCGGCGGAAACCATCGCCGGAATCAGAGCGGTGATGCGGCTGAAGAAAGCAGGATCGGCCGCAGCATGGTAGCGAATTTCATCGACGCTGCGATCGAGAAAATTCGAAGCGCTCATGTAGAGCTGCCAGAGACTCTCCGCCTTCCAGGGCGTGAGGGCCTCGGGGGACACAGCGCCGATATCGGCATAGGTCATGAGGGTGAGCATCTTGAGCTGGGAGGGAGTGGCGACCTTCTCGGCAAAAGCGCGGACCGTTTCGTTATCGAAGATGTCGCGGCGCATGGCGGCCGACATTTCCAGGTGATTGTGGATGACGCGGCGGACGATTTCGCGCTCGTCCGCGTCGAGTTCGAGACGGGCAAAAAGGCTCTCGCTCAGCTCCACGCTGGCCGATGCGTGATTGCCGTTCCGGCGCGCCTTGCCAGTGTCGTGCATGAGCAGCGAGAGGAAGAAGAGGTCGGGCCGGTCCAGTTCGGGCAACAGGCCGGCGAGCCGTTTTTCCCACTCATGCTGCGGCTGGCGAAGACGGTGCACGTTGTCGATGACGTGGAAGGTGTGCTCGTCGACCGTATAGCGGTGCCACGTATCGCGGATGACCAGCGCGTCAATTCCGTGGAATTCCGGAATCAGCAGCTCCAGAATGCCAAGAGCGTGCATGGTGCGCAGCGCGTGCGCCGCCCATGGCCCGAGGAGCACCTCACGCAGGCAATTCCAGAGAAAGGGGCCTTCCGGCATTTGCACGGCGAGGACCGGCAGCGCATCGGCGATGCGGTCTTCGGTGGAATGACTCAGCCGATAGCCGTGTTTGGCGATCAGCCCAAAAACCTGCAGGATGCTGTCGCCGTCGAGGACGGTGGTGCCGGCGGCGAGCTCCAGGCGTCCCTCTTCAAGGAAAAAGTCGGTTCCTGGAACCGGCGTCCGCTTGCGCCGGAACTGTTTGTAGAAGGAGCGGCGCGGGGGCGGCACGGCATCGATGAGGAGCGAAGCGCGGCGATAGACGGTGCGCGCCTGGCGGTACCAGGTGCGCATCCAGTAAGCGGGATCCGAAGTGCCGCGGGTTTCCAGACCGATGGAACGGGCAGCGGCCTCATCCTGGGCGTGCCAGTCGAGGGTATTGTCGTCGCGGCCGGCCCGGTAATGCAGAAAACATCGTACCGCGGAGAGAAACTCGTAAGCGGACTCGGGCTCGTCATGGGTGCCGTAGAAGTCGTCGGCAGCGGGGCGGGGCCAGGCCTTCTCCTCGCGGACAGAGTTGAGGAGGGTAAGCCACTGAGCCAGGTGATAATCGCGGAGGCCGCCGGGGCACTCCTTCACGTTCGGCTCCACGTGAAAGATGGTGTTGCCGTATTTGGCGTGGCGGGCGCGCGCCATTTCGGCCAGATTCTGAACGATGGTTTCCCATTCGCGCAGGATGACGAGGGGAAGCAGCTCGTTTTCAAACTTCGTATAGAGGGCACGACTGCCGGCGAGAAAGCGGCGATCGAGGAGGGAGACGGTGAACTCGAGATTGTCGGGATTGACGCGCTCGCACTCCTTCAGGGTGCGGGTGGCGGGGCTGGCGCGGAGGCCGATATCCCACATGGCCTGGATGCAGGCGCGGATGGAATCTCCATAAGCCGGCTCGACTTTTTCATTCGCGCAGAGAAAAAGGACGTCCACGTCCGAGCACGGAAACAGTTCGCGCCGGCCAAAACCGCCGGTGGCCATGAGGGCGATCTCGGTGTGGGCAGCGGCGGGAACCAGATGCCCCCAGATCTCGCACAGGAGCGAGCCTACGATCTGCGAGCGCCGCCGAATGGCGGCTGATCCGTCCCCGGTGCGTTCGAAGTTCTGACGCAGCTGGGTAAAGTCGTCCTGATAACGACTGCGCAGACGCCCCAGGGAAAGCGGGTCAGCCACCATGGAGAATACTCAATCGGTCATTCATTCCGTTCGCGCCGGGAACAGCGGAGACCGTGCCGCCCGAACGAGCGGGCGGGATCAGAGCGCTGAGGGACCGCGCTCGTCGTTGCGGATGCGAATGGCGTCGTCCACCTTCGAGACGAAGATTTTGCCGTCGCCGATTTTGCCGGTGCGCGCGGAGGAGACGATGGCCTGAATCGCCTGATCCGCCATCTCATCGCGCACGACCATCTCGATCTTGATCTTGGGCAGCAGATCCACTGTGTATTCGCGGCCCCGATAAAACTCGGTGTGGCCCTTCTGACGCCCATGGCCGCGAGCTTCGAGAATGGTCATGCCTTCGATTCCTGCCTCGAGCAGCGCATCCTTCACTGCGTCGAGCTTGGATGGCTGAATAACAGCTTCAATCTTTTGCATAGAGTCTCAATTCCTGGCAACACAGAGTATACGTTCAGGAAATCAGGAAGCGAAGTCGTAGCCTTCTTCCCCATGCTGGGTGACATCGAGGCCCTCGATCTCGTCTTCGCGGGTGACGCGCAGGCCGATGATCAGATCCACGAGCTTGAGCAGGATCAAGGTGCCGACGATGGAGAGCCCCCACGCGATGGCGATTCCGGTCAGCTGATTCAGGATCTGGTGCCAGTTGCCGTCGATGGCCCCGGTGGCTTTGCCGTTCCCGAAAATCGGATTAATCGCCCGGGTGGCAAAGAAACCGGTCAGCAGGGCGCCAATGGTGCCCCCCGCGCCGTGCACGCCGAAGGCATCCAGGGAATCGTCGTAGCCGAACCAGTTCTTCACCTTCGTGACCATAAAGAAGCAGAAGATCCCGGCGATGAAGCCGATCAGCAGGGCGGACATTGGCTGAACAAATCCGGAAGCCGGGGTGATGGCGACCAGGCCCGCGACGGCGCCGGAGATCGCGCCCAGGGCGCTGGGCTTTCCGTTGCGAATCCACTCGGCGAGACTCCAGCCGATGGCCGCGGTGGCGGTGGCAAAGTGGGTGTTGACGAAGGCGCTGGTGGCGAGGCCGTTGGCGGCGACCGCCGAGCCGGCGTTGAAGCCGAACCAGCCGACCCACAGCAGGCAGGCTCCGATGAAGCTGAGCACGACTGAATGGGGTGGTGACGGCTCTTTGGGATAACCCACACGCTTGCCCAGGTACAGGGCGCAGACCAGCGCCGAGACTCCGGAAGTGATGTGCACGACGGTGCCGCCGGCGAAGTCGAGGCAGGGGATTTTGCCGCCGAGGGATGCATTCAGCAGCCCGCCTTTACCCCACACCATGTGGGCCATGGGCGAGTAGACCACGATGGCCCAGAGGGTGAGGAAGAGGCACATGGCGCTGAACTTCATCCGTTCGGCGAAGGCTCCGCAGATGAGCGCCGGCGTAATGATGGCGAACATGAGCTGGTAGATCATGTAGGTCTGCGCCGGGATGGTGGCTGCGTAATCGGGATCGGGCGTAAGGCCGACGTTATGCAGGAACAGGTAATGGAAGCCGCCAATGAAACTGTTGCCCGGGCCGAAGGCCAGGCTGTAGCCGACGATGGCCCACAGCACCGTGACGATGCACATCATGGCAAAGCTCTGCATCATGGTGGCGAGCACATTTTTCCGGCGCACCAGGCCGCCATAAAAGAGGGCCAGGCCAGGGCCGGTCATCAGGAGCACGAGCGCGGCGCTGGTGAGCATCCAGGCGTTGTCGCCGGCGGAGATGGCGGGCGCGGCGGCAGGGGTCTGCGCCAGCAGGGCGCGGGAAAAGAAGAGGGGCAGCAAAAGACACAAACGGGTCCAGCGTCGAAAAGGCATAACACTCCGTAGGTGGTGCACGGGTTATGTCACGACGGGGTGACGCGGAGGTGCAACCGGCGGCGGGGCCGGCCGCGAAGAGATTGTGCAACGGTCCTGAAACCTACTTTTACATGATTTTTCACGATGGGAAACAGGGAATTTTGGAGGAAGGGACGCTGCGCGTGGCCGGAGTACGAAGCGCACACCTGCGGCGATGCCCCACGGGCTGACTGGCGGCAAAGATGCGGGCCGGGCGGGGCCGGAATCGGCGTCTCTTTCTTTCGTTGTGCCGCATTACCAAATGCGGACGGGACCCGCCGCGAAGAAGGCAAAGGGAGCTCGGTGTCGCGTATCATAAGACCATGAGTGAAGCCTTCCATGACCGCCGGCTCTTCGGGAATATGG
>JBAUZR010000625.1:0-3476 GCA_049585375.1 Acidobacteriaceae bacterium | reverse complement strand
CGTAGTCGTAGAAAGCAACCCCGCAGCCCGTTGTCTCCAGCAGATATTTGTTCTTCTTCTCTCCGCCGAAAATCGTCTTCGCGTTGAGCCCCGACGCTTCCGCCACATCCGCAAACTGCACTCCCAGCGGCGTCCCGGCAATCGGCGAGGCTGGCCCCGGCGGCGGCGGCATGGGCCTGGCGTTGTACGTTTGCTGAGCCCCCGGCTTCTGCTGGGCTGCCGCGAGCGCGTTCCGTTGCCACGGCGGCGTTGCCAGCCACAGCACATCCGCGATCGGCAGCACCAAAGCAGTGCGGCAAAGAGACTCAAGAAAATTTCGGCGATTCATGGGGAACGACAATGCCCATCCTACGGTGTTTTCGCTGTCAGCGTCTCCGCTTTTTCCCGCTCGCTTCCCGCTTCCTTCATGCGGCCCTGCTGCGCCAGCGCCACCGCCAGCTGCCGGTGCGCCTCGGCATAACCCGGATCGCTCCCGATCGCGTCCCGATAATCCGAGATCGCATCGGCAATGCGTCCCTGGTTCAGCAGCACATTGCCCGCATTCGTGGAAAAAACCGCGCGCTGACGATTCACCGCGACTCGCGTCAGTGCCGCTGCTTGTTTCCGTTCTTCCGCGGCTTCTGCTGTCTTTCCCTGCTCCTGCAAAACACCGGCCAGCGTGATGTGCGGACCCGGCTGTTGCGGCAGCAACTCAATCGCCTTGCGCAGCGCCTCGGCCGCCTCGTCGTACTTCCCCTGCTGCCGATAAATGCTGCCCAGCGTTGACCATCCATCCCCGTTCTCCGGGCGAAGCGTCAAAGCCGCGCGCAGGTTCTTAACCGCCTCGTCGAACCGCCCCGCCTGCATATACAGAATCCCCAGCGTGTACGGCGCATCCGGCGAATCCGGCGCCATCCGGATCGTCGTCTCCAGCTCGCGAATCGCATCCGGCAAATCGTCTTTCAGCTTGTACGCCAGGCCCAGATCATAGTGCAGCAGCGCATTCCCGGAGGCGATCTTCAGGCCGGCCTGGAGTTGCCCGATTGCGTCGTCAAGGTCGCTCTCCTGCAGATAGGCTGCCCCCAGATCCAGATACACCGACGGGTTCTGCGGATCCAGTCCGGCCGCACGCAGATACAGGGGGATCGCGTCTTTGGCGTGCCCCGTTTGCACCAGCGCCAGGCCCAGATTGATTAGCGGCTCCGCTTCCGTGGGACGAGCCGCCACGACCTTCTGAAACAGCGGCTGAGCGTCCCCCGACCGGCCCGCCCGCTGCAGCGCCAAAGCCAGTTGGTATTCCGCATCCGTGGAACCAGGGTCGAGCGCCAGCGCTTGCTGAAAATGTGGCATAGCGTCCCCGTCATCCCCGCTCGCCGCCAGTACATTTCCCCATTCGAGCTGCACCGCCGCATCGTGGGGATCGAGCTCCGCTGCTCGGCTCATCTCCGCCACCGCACGCTCCGGTTGCTGCTCATGGCCGAGCAACACACCCAAATGCATGTGCGCCGACGCCAGATTCGGATCGATCTGCAGAGCAGCATTAAAAGAGGACTCCGCTTCCGCCCAGCTCTCCTTCTGCGCCTCCAGCGAACCCAGCTGATCGAGCAGCTCGGCGTTCCCCGGAGCGGCTGCCGCTGCCCGCCGCATCACCTCAATCGCCGTATCCGTTTGCGAGGCAGCTGCCAGATCGCGGGCCCACAACGCCAGCAGCTCCGCATTCAGAGGAGAGTCGTGATCCATTCTCTCCAGAACAGACGACGCTTCTTGCGGCGATCCCGTCTGGCTGTACGCCCTCGCCAGGTCCTCCTCGGCGGTGCGATCGTCAGGTTTGAGCCGCAGCGCCGTCTCCAGTTCCGCGATGGCCAGCGGATACTCCCCCTGCGCATACAGCACCACGCCCAGCGCCGCGTGACCCTCTTCAATGCCCGGCGCCAGCTTCACGGCCTCGCTGAATTGCGCTCGCGCGGTCTTCAGGTCCCCCTTCGCATAGGCCGCGCTTCCGGCGCGAAACGCCTCGCTGGCCTGCTCGATGTCCCGTTTCTGCGCGGCACACACCACGCATCCGGCCAGCAGCCAGGCGCTGACCGCCAGGCGCCACCGAGTTGAAGTCAATCCCATACCCCCAGCCTCCGCTAAGGCTGCGAGGAGGCTGCTCCGGTGGCCCCCTGCATCTTCTCGACGATCTGAAACTCGCGCTGGGCGTCGTCTTTCCGCCCGCTCACCGCAAACGCGCGGCCCAGCAGCATGTGCGTCATTGGATTCGACGGATCCATCGCCTCGGCGTGCTTGAGATACATGGCCGCCATCACCGGATCGTGCTGCTCCAGCAGCGTCTTGCCCAGCAGAATAAAGGGCCCGCTGGCGTCCGGTTCCAGCAGCACAGCCCGATCCAGAGCCTGCTGCGCGCGATCCAGTTGCCCGCTGCGCAGATACGCATCGCCCATCCGGTTGTAGGTTTCGCCGTCCGCAGGATCCACTTTCTGCTCCTGTTCCAGTTCAGCGATCGCCCCCGGCACATCTCCTTTGGCCAGGTCGATCTCCCCCAGCAGACGATGCGCCATCGGAATGCGCGGATCCAGAGCGACGGCCTTCGCCGCGGCGGCCGCCGCAGGCGCCGTCAGTTCCTGCCGGAACAGCATCCGCGCGCTCACCAGCCACGCGGCCGCGGAATCCGGCGCAAATCCAAATTGCATCGCGAAAGCGTGCCGCGCGTCATCATACCGGCGCGTCGCGATGTAGCACAGCGCCAGAACATAGTTCGGATCGGCGTTCGCAATCGGCGCCGAAGAATGTGCCTTCTCCAGAATCGGAATCGCCTGGGCCGGCAGGTTCATCCGGAACAGAACAATCCCTCGCATCTGCATCGACTGCAGATCGGAAGGATCCTGCCTGACCGCGCGGGTAAAATCGGCCTCCGCCTCGGCCATATGATTTTGCTGGTAGTCCACAATGCCGCGCAGCCGCTCCACGCCCGCCGCTTCCGGCTGCTGCGCTGCCAGCGCATCCAGCTCTCGCTGCGCCTCATCCAGTTTTCCCTGCGTCACCAGGTCCCGCGCGCTCGTCAGCGAGGCCGTCCCCGGAGCCGAAACTACCTGAGCCGGAACGCCCGCGGCCATCGCCGCCCAGGCGAACATACAAAGCCAGCCACACCGTTGCATGATGCCGGAAGTCTACTCCAGAAAAGCAAACGGAGGAGAGCAGGCTCTCCTCCGTGTTAGAGGCTTCAAACAGGTTAGAACTGCAGGCGTAACGAGAACTGCAGCTGTCGTGGGTTGGTAGCGATTCCCAAAGCCGGCTCGCTGGTAATCGTTCCATCCGCCGTCGTGTTCGTGGTCGATGGATTGCCGGGGTTGATGACGTTGAATGCGTTGAAGCCGTCCACCCGGAACTGCGCAAGTACAGTCTCCCGGATTGGGAAGTTCTTCTGCAGTGAAAGATCCGTGTTGAAGTACCCAGGCCCGTAGAAGCTGTTTCTGCCCACCGTCCCGATCGTATCC
>JBAUZR010000624.1:0-6562 GCA_049585375.1 Acidobacteriaceae bacterium | reverse complement strand
GGAACATTGCGCGTCCACAGTTGGCCCAGAGCCGCCAGCCAGTGTTCGCGATCGTTCTCCACAGCCATGGCGTGGCGCATCGACGAGATCACCGGCCGCCTGGTTCCCGATTGCGGACCCGCCTGCGACCGGATCAGCGAGCTAAGCGTTTCCCCCGGTCCCACCTCCAGAAGGATGGCCTCGCTCTCGCGCAACAAAACTCGCGCGCAGTCGGCAAAGCGCACCGTGCGACGCAGGTGAGCGCCCCAATAGACAGGATCCATCGCATCTTCCGCGGTGATCCACGTTCCGGAAACGTTGGAAAGCCACGGCAGAGAAGGCGCCTTTCGACGAGCCTGCGCAACCCTCTTCACAAAGTGTTCAACGACCGGATCCACCATCGGCGAGTGGAACGCATGGGAGCTCCGCAGCCGGGTGAAGCGGACCCCCTTCTTCTGCAGCAGTGCTTCCAGCTGCGCAATCTCGCCTTCCGCTCCGGATGCGACCGTTTGGTTCTCCGCGTTGATGGCGGCAATCGAGACGCCCGAAGGCAGCAGAGGCGTCAGATTGAACTCCGACAGGCTGACGGCCAGCATCACGCCGCCCGGCAGAGACTGCATCAGCCGCCCGCGCTCCGCGACCAAGTCCAGCGCATCCTCCAGAGAAAACACACCTGCCAGGCACGCGGCCACATACTCCCCAATGCTGTGGCCAATCATCGCCGTTGGCGTGATGCCGCACCGCATCCACAACTGCGCCATCGCGTATTCAATCGTGAACAGCGCAGGCTGAGTGATCGACGTCTGCCGCAGCCGCTGCTCCGCTTCCGCTTCGTCTCCGGGCTTCGGGTACAGGATGGTTCGGAGATCCACACCCAGTGCCGGCTCCAGCGCCGCACAGCAGCGGTCCACGGTTTCCCGAAACAGAGGCACGCTCTCGTAAAGGTCGCGCCCCATATGGACAAACTGCGCTCCCTGTCCCGGGAACAGGAACGCCACTTTGGCAGGATCTGCCGGAGCCTCGTCGTTGCGCAGCTTTCGACTCTCCGGTGCACCGGCTCCGTCCTGCAGCAATTCCCGCAGATGCGGGAGATCGCGGGCCACCAGTGCCTGCCGGCAACGAAAGGCCTGACGGCCAGCTGCCAGGGTGAAGGCTACGTCGGCCATCTTCGCGTTGGGCGTCTGCTCCAGGAACTCGAGCAGCTCCGTCATGCGGACATCGAGCGCACTCGGAGTCTTCGCTGAGAGCACCAGCAGCTCGCTCTCCTGGCGATCGTCGGAGACCAGCGTTGGCGGTTCTTCGAGGGAAACATGGGCGTTGGTGCCGCCAATGCCGAACGAGCTCACGCCCGCGCGAAACGGCTCCTTCCCGTCATATACCTCGACCGCCGTGTTGACGTAGAAGTGCGTCTTCTCCAGCTCGAGCAGCGGGTTCGGCCGCGTGAAGTGCAGCGTCGGGGGAATAGCCCGGTGACGCACGGCGAGCGCGGCCTTCATCAGTCCGGCAACTCCGGCTGCCGCATCCAGATGCCCCAGATTCGTCTTCAGCGCTCCCAGCGCACATCGCTGCATGCCGTTTGGTTTCGAACCAAACGCTCGCGTCAGAGCCGTCACCTCGATCGGATCGCCGACTTCAGTGCCTGTGCCGTGCGCCTCCACGTAGCGCACCGACGACGGATCAAAGCCGGCCATCTCCATCGATCTCCGGATGACCCGCTCCTGTCCTTCGACGCTGGGCGCGGAATAGCCCACTTTTGCCGCGCCGTCGTTGTTCACTGCGGCTCCGCGCAAAACCGCATAGATGGAATCCCCGTCTGCCAGCGCATCCTCCAGCCGCCGCAGCACCACCACGCCCGCACCCGCACCCGGGATCATTCCCGACGCACCCGC
The DNA here is from genome assembly GCA_049585375.1 of Acidobacteriaceae bacterium. Lineage (GTDB taxonomy): Bacteria > Acidobacteriota > Terriglobia > Terriglobales > Acidobacteriaceae > Palsa-343. Next base: position 4,694 of record JBAUZR010000624.1, on the reverse strand, counting down.
GTCAAAGGCGCGACAATGTCCGTCGCGCGAGAAGATCATCCCCGGCGTGTAGAGATACCCGGGCGACTGCGGAATGGGAATCGACACGCCCCCGGCCAGAGCCATATCGCATTCGCCGCGAAGCAGGCTCTCGAAGGCCATCTGCACGGCCACCAGAGAGGAGGAGCAAGCCGTCTGGATGCCGATGGCCGGTCCTCGCAGATTCAGCTTGTAAGCGACGCGGCTGCAGAGAAAGTCTTTGTCGTTGGCCACCATCGCCTGGTACCACCCCACCGACGCCAGCAGCTCCGGATGGCTCATCAGGTTGACGGGAGCATAGGTATTCAATCCGGCCCCGGCGAAAACACCGATCGCGCCGGGAAACGCAGACGGATCGCAGCCCGCATCTTCCAGCGCCGTCCACGCGCATTCCAGAAAGACACGCTGCTGCGGGTCGATAATTTCGGCTTCGCGCGCGCTGAAACCAAAGAAGCTCGCGTCAAAATATTCCGGATCTTTCACCTGACTGCTGGCGCGCACATAGTCGGCGTCTGCCATCAGAGATGGTTCCACACCGGCAGCCTGCAGCTCTTCGTCAGAGGCAATATGGATCGACTCTCGCCCCTCAATGAGATTGCGCCAAAACGCACGCACCGTATCGGCTCCGGGAAATCTTCCCGCCATTCCCGTCAGCGCTACACCCGCCATTTCCCGGCTCCGGCTCATCGGTTCAATCCCTGTCCACTGGCGGCAACTTCCACGCCTGCTCGTTCGATAAAGTTGCTCAACGTCCGCACATTGGGGTACTGAAACAAGGCCACCAGCGGAATCGGCTTTTCCAACCGCTGATTCAGCGCGGCGTGCACGCGTACCATCTGGAGCGAATGCGCGCCGAGGTCAAAGAAGTTTTCATCGACGCCCACCCGATCCACCTGCAGCACTTCCTGCAGCACCTGCGCCACGATCTGCTGGGTTCCCGCAGCGGGAGCAGTGAAGACCTCGCCCTCACGCTTCGCCAACTCCGGCTTCGGCAGAGACGAACGGTCCAGCTTCCCATTAGGCAGCCGCGGCAATTTCTCGAGAAACACAAACGCCGCGGGGACCATATAATCCGGCAGGCTCTCACGAAGACGATCGCGCAGCGCGGCGGGAGAAGGGGCTTCGCCAACATATTCGATCCAGGCCACCAGCCGCTTTTCGCCGTCGTCTTCCCGCAGCAGAGTCACCGCATCCGTCACTCGTTCGACTTGCCGCAGCGCGTTGTCGATCTCGCCCAGCTCAATGCGGAATCCGCGCAGCTTCACCTGGAAATCCGCGCGCCCGTAGAAGTCCAGAGTGCCATCGCTTCGATACCGGACCAGGTCGCCGGTGCGATACATGCGGGTCTCCGCGCCGCGCGCCCAGGGACACGGCACAAATCGCTCGGCCGTCAGATCCGGCCGCCGCAGGTAGCCCCGCGCCAAACCCTCGCCACCGATCCACAGCTCCCCAACGACGCCCTGCGGCACCGGCTGTCTTCCTGCGTCGAGAACATAGAAGGTCGTATTCCGAATCGGCCGCCCAACGGGAATCGCTTCAGCCCCGAGTTGACGAACCGCATAAGCGGATGACCAGATTGTGGTTTCGGTGGGACCATACATATTCCAGAGTTCGTCGCACCGCACCAGCAGCGCTTCCGCCACTCCCGGCTCCAAAGCCTCACCACCACACAAAACCTTCAGGCGCGGATCCCCCTGCCATCCCGCAGCCAGCAGCAGCTTCCACGTCGCCGGCGTCGCCTGCATCATCGTCGGCCGATAGCGGTCGAGGTCCCGCAGCAGGCTGACCGGATCGCCCGGCTGCAAAGCAATGCACACCGTCGCACCGACATACAAAGGCAACAACAGCTCGAGTCCTGCAATATCAAAGGAAACGGTTGTGACGGCCAGCAGAACATCCTTCTCCGTGAATCCCGGTGCTTCCCGCATCGCCTCAAGAAAATTCAACAGCGCGCGATGGCTGATCTGCACGCCTTTGGGCCTGCCGGTGGACCCCGAGGTGAAGATCACGTAAGCCAGGTCGTGCTGAGCGACGTGCGTCGGCACGTCTGCATCGTTCCCCGCCGGCAGGTCCGTGTCCCGGTCCAGGCAGAGTGTCTCTTCACCCACGACAGGCAGCCGATCCAGCATCTCCGTTACAGTGATCACCGCAATGGGCTGCGCATCTTCGAGAATGTTCTCGATTCGCCCCTTCGGGTAAACCGGATCGAGCGGCACATACGCAGCGCCCGACTTGACGACACCGAGCAACGCGGCCACCAGATCGGCGCCTCGCGGCAGAAAAACCCCTACCAGCCGGTCGGGAGCCGCGCCCCGCGCCCGCAGCGCCGCGGCAATCCGGTTGGCGCGCGCATTCAGCTCTCCGTAGGTGATGGCCTCATCGTTGACCATCAGCGCGACCCGGCCGGGGTGGGTTCGCGCGATCTCTTCAAAGCGCTGATGAAAGCAGAGTTCTCCAGGAATCGGCGCCTCTGTGCGATTCCATGCGAACAGCAGCTTCTCGCTTTCGTCGGACGACAACAGAGGAATCTCGCCGATCGCCAGCTTCGGATCAGCGACAACCGCTTCGAGAATCGACCGATAGTGAAGCTGCAACCGCGCCATGGTCTCTTCGTCATAGAGGTCGGAGTTGTAATCGAAATAGACGTCCAGCGCCCCCTTGTTGGGAAAAGCCTCGACGGTCAGATCGAAACGCGCCGTGGAGACTTCCAGCTCCGTCGGCTTCAGCGAGAGGCCCGCCATTTCGATGGGCGCAATCGGAAAATTCTGCAGGATCAGCATGGTCTGGAAAAGGGGCGAATGGTCCGGCGAGCGTTCCGGACGCAGCGCATGCACCAGCTGATCGAACGGCACATCCTGGTGTTCGTACGCCTGCAGCGTGACTTCCCGCACGCGGCTTAACAGGGTCGTAAACGACGGGTTGCCGCTGAGGTCGGTGCGCAGCACCAGATTGTTGACGAAGAACCCCATCAGGTCCGACAGTTCACTGCGGTTGCGTCCGGCTGAGGGGGAACCGATCACGATGTCCTCCTGACCGGTGTAGCGCGCCAGCAAAATGTCAAAGCTCGCGAGCAGCGTCATAAACAGCGTGACGCCATGGCTCTGGCTCAGCGATTCAAGATTCTGAACCAATTCCGGAACAAGGACCATCTTTCGTCGCGCGCCGCGGAACATCTCCGCCTGCGGCCGTCGCCGGTCGGCAGGAAGCGTGACTACCGGGGGCGCCCCCGCGAGCTGCTTCTTCCAGTAAGCCAGCTGTCGCTCGAGCACACCCGCTGCGAGCCACTGGCGTTGCCAGACGGCAAAGTCGACGTAGTGCAGCGCCGGCGCCGGCAGATCCGATTTGGTTCCCGATGCATGCGCCCGGTAAAGCGTTTCCAGTTCCCGCACGAAGACGCCCATCGACCACCCATCGAAGACGATGTGGTGCACCATCAGCAGCAGCACATGACTCTCGGGCCCGAGGATCAGCAGGTGCCCGCGCAGCAGCGGCGCTCGTGTGATGTCCATCGCCTCGCGCGCCGCCCGGGACAGATATCCCTTTAGTTCCTCAGAGTTTTCTCCGCCGAAATGGCGCGCATCGATCCGCTGCAGCGACCACACAGCCTCCTCGCGAATGACCACGCGCGGCACGCCATTCTCCTGCGCGAAACAAGTGCGCAGGCTCTCATGACGACGGATAATTTCCCGGATCGCCGCTTCCAGCGCGTCGATGTCCAGCGACCCGGTCAGAGTGACCGCGGTGGGAATGTTGTAAACCGGACTTTCCGGATCGAGCTGGCAAAGAAACCACAAACGCTGCTGCGCATAGGACAGCGGCAGCGCGCCGGTCCGGTCCACGCGTGACAGCAGCAGTTCGCCCGCACCCGCCGTCTTCCTCGAAGATCGCAGGAAAGCGAGAATCTCCGGCTTGTTCTGCGTCAGCTCCGCGCGCAGTTCCGGGGTCAGAACTCCCGGCGGCGCCGCGCACTTCAGCGAGTCGCCGTCCAGCGTCAGCGAGACTCCCAACGCCCGAAGCCGCCCCAGCAGATCGATCACTTCTCTCATATCAGAACCTCATCCTGTTCCGTGCTCTGGCTCTGCGACGGATTGCGTGCCGCGGCCCATGCCATGGTTTCCATCATGGTGGTCAGTTTGGCCACCGTCGGATAGTCGAAGACAATCGTCGAGGGCAGATCCTGCCCGATCGCTGCCTGCAGGCGATTGCGCAGATCCACAGCCATCAGCGAGTCCAGCCCCAGATCGGTCAGTGGCACATCCGGAGCAGGACGATCTCCCCCGCGGAACCCAAGCACTCGGGCCGTTTCCGTCAGCACTATATCGGCGATTGAACTTCCGCGCAGCACGGCTTCGCTCTCTGCAGGAGTTCTTCCGTCCCTGGATGGCTTCAGAGCCGCAGCCGCGGCTCCCACTTCGCCCAGCATGGGCCGTACCCGCCGCGATTCATAGAGAGCCCTGACTGTCTTCCAGTCCACATCGGCAATCATGACCTCGGGGCGCACGGAGCCCAGTAATCGCGACAGCCAGCCCAGCGCATTCTCCGCCGCCATCGGCACCAGGCCCATGGCCCGCAGCTGTGAGCCATCACCGGATGTATCCCACGCCCCCCAGTTCACCGAGATCATAGGGCGGCCTTGCCCCCGCTGAGCCGCCGCGAAGCTGTCCAGGAAATGATTC
>JBAUZR010000623.1:0-1830 GCA_049585375.1 Acidobacteriaceae bacterium | reverse complement strand
CAAAGCTTTGCTTTGAGGGACCGGAAGAGCAGCTGAAGCTGACCGAATTCCAGCAGCCGGCGATCTGTACCGTCTCAGTGGCGGCGCTGCGGGTGCTGGCCGGGAAGGGCCTCGAGCCGGCGTTCGTGGCCGGTCATTCGCTGGGCGAGTACGCGGCGAATGTGGCAGCGGGATCGCTGCGCTTTGAGGACGCGGTGCGCATCGTGCGGCAGCGCGGCAAGTTTATGCAGGAGGCAGTGCCGCAGGGGCAGGGCGCGATGGCGGCCGTGCTGGGGCTGAGCTCCGAGGAGACGGCGCGGGCGTGCGACGAAGCGGCAGCGGAGACGCAGAACATCGTGTCGGCGGCGAATTTCAATTCGCCCGAGCAGACGGTGATCTCAGGCGAGGCACCGTCGGTGGAGCGGGCGGCGGAGCTTTGCAAAGAACGAGGCGCGAAGCGGGTGGTGATGCTGCAGGTGAGCGCACCTTTCCACTGCGCGCTGATGCAGCCTGCTCAGGATCGGCTGGCCGAGCTGCTGCGGGCGACGGAATTTTCCACTCCGAAGATCCCGGTCGCGGTAAACGTCGATGCCACGCTGGTCACGGAGCCGGATCATCTCGGGGAGGCCCTCATTCGCCAGGTGACGGGCACGGTGCGCTGGGTCGAGTCGATGCAGCTGCTGATCGCGCAGGGGGCGTCGTCGTTTGTCGAGGTGGGTCCGGGCAAGGTGCTGAGCGGGCTGATGCGGCAGATCGACCGGACTCAAACGTGTGTGAACGTTGAGGACGGCAAGAGCCTGGAGAAGGCTCTGACCACAACGATTAGCGAATAGCGCTTAGCGTATAGAAATCTTCCCATCCGCCTCACGGGCCGGAGTAGAGCTCGACTGGCGAAAAGCCGATCGTCCCGGTGTGGTCGACGCGGAGGAAGATGGGCGTTTTGCCGCCGTTGATATCCAGGCCGACGACGACTCCATTGCCAACCCGGCGGGCGATGATGACCTTGTGGCTCTTGATGATGCCGTAGTCGCTGGCCGGACCCCAGTCCTTCTGGAAGTCGGTGAAGCTGTAGGGCTGGTACTGCTGCGGGTGCTGCTGCCAGTTGGCGTCGTCGTTCCAGAGGCCATAGGCTTTCTGCATGTCACCGGACTCGACGGCGGCGAAGAAGTTGTTGATCTTGTGATCGGCCGGCCAGTGCCAGAGCTGCCAGGGGATCTGAAGGAACCAGAGCCAGGTGCCGATGCCGAGGACAATCACAAGCACGATGCCCGTAACGGCCAGAATGTGATTACGGCGGGCGCGGCGGGCGTTAAAGGCAGGAGCATCCAACAGGGTCATGCGGCACGAACTCCTTTGGGACAGGGACCCTTCAATTGAGGCAAACCTTCTCCCCTCTATTCTGACACCTGAGATGCGGGTTTGGTTTCCGGTCCGGAAAAGGGATTGGGGTTTAGGGGTTAGGGTTTAGAAAACCGGGATTCGGGGAGAACCCGAAAGCGTGTCAGCAAGGTGTTAGTGGGGTTCTTCGTCGCTCCCCACCTCAGAATGAGGCCTCCAGTTCACAGCGAGTAGCGGTTGCGGTCTTTGTCGGCGCGGCGTTCGACCGCGAGCTGGATAAGCCGGTCGATGAGCTGTGGGTACGGGACGCCGGAAGCGGCCCACAGGCGCGGGTACATGCTGATGGAGGTGAATCCCGGGAGCGTGTTGATCTCGTTGACGTAGATGCGAGCCGTCTTGCCTCGCCCGGAGCTGGGTTCCATGAGGAAGTCGACGCGGGCGAGGCCGGCACAGTCGCAGGCCTGGAAGGCGCGGATGGCCATCTCTCGGACCTGTTTTGACTCAGCCTTCGTG
>JBAUZR010000622.1:0-19025 GCA_049585375.1 Acidobacteriaceae bacterium | reverse complement strand
GGCCATGGCCATGGTGTTGGCAGTGAATTGGCCGCCGCAGGCTCCTACTCCCGGACAGGCATTCGCTTCTACGGCTTCGAGGCCGGCGTCGTCGAGCTTGCCCGCTGCGTGCGCGCCCACGGCTTCGAAGACATCCTGCACCGTGAGGTCTTTGCCGTTCAGGTGGCCTGGCTTGATCGATCCGCCGTAGAGCATGAGGCCGGGGATATCGAGGCGCGCCAGGGCCATCACGGTGCCGGGCATATTCTTGTCGCAGCCGGCGATGGCCACGAGTCCGTCGAACTGATTGCCGCGCGTGACCAGCTCGACGGAATCGGCAATGACTTCACGGCTGATGAGCGAGGCCTTCATGCCCTCGGTGCCCATGGTGATGCCGTCGGAGATGGTGACGGTGTTGAACTCCATGGGCGTGCCGCCGGCTTCGCGAATGCCCTGCTTAACGGCTTCCGCGATGGACCGCAGGTGGAAGTTGCAGGGGCCAATCTCGGTCCAGGTGTTGGCAATGCCGATGATGGGCTTGCGCAGGTCTTCGGGTGTGAAGCCCACAGCGCGGAGCATGGCGCGGGCGGGCGCGCGGTTCGGGCCTTCCGTCAGCGCGATGGAGTAGAGTTTGCCGGGAGCTGTCTTGCCGTTCGATCCGTTGCTGCTCATGCGTTCGCCGATTCTCCCGCACGTGGTGCGACCCAGAAGGCCGCGTCGTGCTGCTTTTCAAATTTGTCGAGGTCGCTGGCGTGACGCAGTGTCAGGCCGATGTCGTCCAGCCCCTGCAGCAGGCAGTCGCGGCGGAAGGGATCGATGGCGAAGCTGGTGCTGAATCCATGGCCGTCGCGAATTGTGTTGTCTTCCAGCGAAACGGTGAGCTGGTAGTTTTCTGAGCTGGCGGCGCGATCCAGCAGCGTCTGCACCTGCTCCTCTGGCAGCGTGATCAGCAGAATGCCGTTCTTGCCGGCGTTCGAGTGGAAAATGTCGGCGAAGGAGGGCGCGATCACACAGCGAAACCCGTAGTCGCTGAGCGCCCACGCCGCATGCTCGCGCGACGATCCGCAGCCGAAGTTGCGCGCGGCCACCAGGATTTTCGCGCCCTGGTAGCGGGGGTTGTTCAGCTCAAAGGCCGGATCTTTGCGCCAGTCGAAGAACAGGAACTCGCCGTAGCCGGTGCGCTCGATGCGCTTCAGGAACTGCTTGGGGATGATCTGATCCGTGTCGACGTTGACGCGGTCGAGCGGCAGGACCTTCGAAGTGAGTGTGCGGAATTTTTCCATTATGCCGGCACCTCCGACTGTTTGAATTCCCAGGTCCGGACATCGGTGAAGTGCCCCTGGATCGCGGCGGCCGCGGCCATCATGGGGCTCACCAGATGGGTGCGCCCTCCGCTTCCCTGGCGACCTTCGAAGTTGCGATTGCTGGTGGAGGCGCAGCGCTCGCCGGGCTGCAGAATGTCGGGGTTCATGCCGAGGCACATGGAACAGCCGGGCTCACGCCACTCGAATCCCGCCTCTTTAAAGATGTGGTGCAGGCCTTCCTTCTCCGCCTGCGCCTTGACCAGCTGCGATCCCGGCACAACCATGGCCCGCACGTTGGCGTGGATGTGGTGACCAGCAACGACCTTCGCCGCGGCGCGCAGATCTTCAATGCGCGAATTCGTGCACGATCCGATGAACACGCGGTCGATGGCGATTTCCTCGATCGGCGTGCCGGCTTTCAGGTCCATGTATTCGAGGGCGCGGGTCCAAGCGCGACGGTCGGCATCGGATTGCGCCGCGGCGGGGTCGGGCACCTGACTGGTGATGGAGACCACCATGCCGGGATTCGTCCCCCAGGTGACGAACGGTTCGATCTCGATGGCCGGGATGATGAGCTCGCGGTCGTACTGTGCGCCGGGATCGGAGGCCAGCTTGCGCCACTCGGTGACGGCCTTTTCCCACGCGGCGCCCTGCGGTGCGAAGGGGCGGCCCTTCAGCCAGGCAAAGGTCGTCTCATCGGGAGCGATCATGCCGGCACGCGCGCCTGCCTCGATGCTCATGTTGCAGACGGTCATGCGGCCTTCCATGCTGAGCGAGCGGATCGCCGAGCCTGCATATTCGATCACGTACCCGGTTGCGCCATCGGTGCCGATGCGACCGATGATGCCGAGCACGATGTCTTTCGCCGTCACGCCTTCCGCGAGATCGCCTTCCACCGCAATGCGAAAGGTCTTGGGTCTGGACTGCGGCAGGCATTGTGTCGCCAGCACGTGTTCCACTTCGGAAGTGCCGATGCCGAAGGCCAGGGCGCCGAGCGCGCCGTGGGTCGAAGTGTGCGAGTCGCCGCAGACGATGGTCATTCCGGGCTTGGTGAGCCCCAGCTCCGGCCCGATGACGTGCACGATGCCCTGCCGCGGCGATTCCACGTCGTAAAGCTCAATGCCGAACTCCGCGCAATTCTTCCGCAGCGTCTCAATCTGCTTTGCGGCAATCGGATCTTCAATGACCAGGCGATTTGCAGTCGTCGGCACATTGTGATCGACGGTTGCAATTGAACGGTCGGTCCGCCGCACCTTGCGGCCCGCCAGCCGCAGCCCGTCAAAGGCCTGCGGCGAGGTTACTTCGTGAATCAGGTGCAGATCGATGTAGAGCAGTGTCGGCTCGCCTTCCGGCTCGGCCACGATATGCGATTCCCAGACTTTTTCGAAGAGTGTTTTTGGTTTTCCTGCCATAAATCCTGTCATCCTGAGCTTCGCGATGCGAAGGACCTCGTGTTATCGCGCCGCCGTTCGTGCTGCGGCCAGCGTCTCTCGAACCTTGCTGCCCGTCTCGCCGGTGGAAAGCAGCTTAGGGGATTTCTCGCCTCGCGCCAGATCCGCCGTTCGCCAGCCCTCCGCGACGACCTGTTTCACTGCCGCTTCAATCGCCGCCGCTTCTTCTTCAAGACCCGCCGTATAGCGCAAGAGCATAGCGGCAGTGAGAATGGCGCCCAGAGGATTGGCGATGCCTTTACCGGCAATGTCGGGCGCGGAGCCGTGCACGGGCTCATACAAATTGACCTTGCCGCCGATGGTCGCCGAGGGCAGCATGCCCAGGGAGCCGGTGATCACGCCGGCCTCATCGGACAAGATGTCGCCGAAGAGGTTTTCCGTGAGCACCACGTCGTAATTTTTCGGCTGGTTCATCAGGTGCATAGCCATGGCGTCCACATACTGATGTTCGAGGGCGACGCCCGGATAATCTTTGGCGACCTCGGTCACCGCGGCACGCCATAGTTGCGAAACCTCCAGCACGTTGGCCTTGTCGACGGAGGTGACCTTCTTTCGGCGCTTCGTAGCCAGGTCAAACGCGACCTTCGCCACACGCACCACTTCGTCGCGCGTGTAGCGCATGGTGTTCCATGCCTCATTCTTCGTCTTGTCCCACTGGCGTGGCTGGCCAAAATAGAGTCCGCCCAGCAGCTCGCGCACAAACAGAATGTCGGCGCCTTCGACTACTTCAGGACGCAACGGGGAATTCTGCGACAATCCCGGCCATGCGAATGACGGCCGCAGATTCGCGAAGCCGCCCAGCTCGGCGCGAATCTTCAGGAGTCCGGCTTCAGGGCGCTCGCTCGGAGGGAGGGCGTTGAACTCGTTGCTCCCCACCGCGCCCAGCAGCACCGCATCGCTGTCGAGCGCGGCGTCGAGTGTGCGCTGCGGCAATGGAGAGCCGTCGGCTTTGATGGCCACACCGCCAATGCGCTCCTCGCGGAAATGAAAGTCATAGCCGCCCTGTTCGGCAACCGATTTCAGGGTGCGGACGGCTTCGCCGGTCACTTCCGGGCCGATACCGTCGCCGGCCACAATCAGAATCTTCAGCTTCTTCGACATGAACTCTCTTCAGCTTTCAGGCTCAACGCCGTTCGGTAAAGTTGCCGCCCAGGTTCGTGATTAGTTGACCGTCTTCTGGCTGACCACTTCTTCGGTGGTGATCAGATCTTCGTGGCGCTGGTGATGGGCGACGAGATTGATCAGGTCCTGGTCGTAGATTGCCTTTTTCCGGTCGGCCAGTTCGGTGAAGGCGCGATAGGCAATATCGATGTCCTCTGCGCCCAGGCGGTAACCGAGCTGCTCCAGCCGCGATCGCAGCGCGTGACGGCCGGAATGCTTGCCGAGCACCATGCGGTTGGCCGGCACGCCCATGGACTGCGGCGTCATGATCTCGTAGGTGAGCGGATTGGAGAGCACGCCGTGCTGATGAATTCCCGCCTCGTGCGCGAAAGCGTTCGTTCCCACGATGGCTTTATTGGGCGCCGGCCCGAAGCTGATGGTCTCCGAGAGCTGCCGGCTCACAGGGTACAGTTTTTCCAGCTTGAGCCCATGCTCGTAGGGATAGGCATCGCTGCGCACTCGCAGCGCCGCCGCAATCTCTTCCAGCGCCGCGTTGCCGGCGCGTTCGCCGATGCCGTTGATGGTGCACTCCACCTGGCGCGCTCCCGCGCGAATCGCGGCCATCGTATTGGCGACGGCGAGGCCCAGATCGTTATGGCAATGGGTGGAGAGGATCACGCGATCGGCGCCGGGAACCTTGTCGAGGATCAGCCGGAACATGGCCGAATAATCTTCCGGCGTGGCGTATCCGACGGTATCGGGCAAATTGATCGTAGTAGCGCCGGCGGCGATGGCCGCACCCACGAACTGGCAGAGAAACTCGGGATCGGTGCGCGTCGCGTCCTCGGGGGAGAACTCCACGTCATCGACGTAGGTTCGCGCCAGCGCGACCATGGCGGATGCCTGGTCGAGCGCGGTTTCCCGGTTGATCTTCAGCTTGTACTCGAGGTGAATATCGGAACTGGCCAGGAAGACGTGGATCCTGGGCCGCGCCGCCTTTTCGACGGAACTAGCCGCTCGCTCGACGTCCTCGCGCCGAGCACGTGCCAGCGAAGCGATCTTTGGGCCGCGCACTTCCCGCGCAATCGCCGAGATAGCCGCGAAATCACCCTCTGAGGCGATGGCAAAACCAGCTTCCAGAATGTCCACGCCCAGGTCGGCAAGGGAATGCGCCAGCGCCAGCTTCTCGTGGTGGGTCATGCTGCAGCCCGGGGACTGCTCGCCGTCGCGCAATGTCGTGTCGAAGAAGTGAATACGATTCTGCGGCATATTTGTTCTCCGTTCGGCTGTCGTGGGTGGAGCGAGGAAACCGGGCCGAAGCGATTGGGCTTGTCGTAAGGCCAGTTTCCCAAATACATCCCCATAAAGCAAATTTGTAATTCTTTGCATTTCCATAAATTTCATGCATAGTTAATCTTAATCGAAGGAGCACAGTGATTTTGATTTATGGATCTTTCATCACTCGAAACGTTTTTAGCCATTGTTGAAGAGAAGGGCTTCTCGCGCGCCGCGGTACGGATGCACCGCACCCAGCCCGCGATCAGCCACACCGTTCGCCGCCTCGAAGAGGAGATCGGCGAGCCGCTGTTTGAACGCTCTTCCCGGGACGGCACGCTCACGGCGGCGGGCAAGTTACTGCGCGGGTACGCGGAGCGCCTTTTGCGTCTGCGGGGGGAAACGGTCGCGGCTCTGGAGGAGCTGCGGGCTCTGGAACGGGGGCGCCTGACCATGATGGCCAACGAATATACCTGCCTGTGGCTGCTTCCGGTGCTCGACAGCTTCCGTCGCGTGTACCCGCACATTGGCGTCACGGTGCAGCGCTCGCTGGCCAGCCAGATTCCGGATCAGCTGCTCGAGCGCACCGTCGAGTTTGGCATCCTCTCCTTCCGGCCGGAAGATGATCGGCTTCACGCCATTGCCGTCTATACCGATCTGGTTACGTTTGTCGTCGATCCCAGACACCCTCTCGCGAAGCAGAAGCAGGTTTCCATCCGTGAGCTCGGCGCGCAGAATTTCATCGCTCACACGGTGCCTTCGCCGCTGCGCCAGCGAGTGATTGAGACCTTTGCCCGGCACCAGACGCCCCTGAATATGGGAGTGGAGCTGCCCAGCCTGGAGGCCATCAAGCGCTTTGTCGCGCTGGGCAACGGCGTTGCCCTGGTGCCGGGTCTGACGGTGCAGCCGGAGCTGGAGCGCGGCGACCTGGTGCAGGTGCCGGTGCCGGAGCTCAGGATCGCCCGGCGCCTCTGGCTGGTCCACCGCTCCCGGGCGAGCCTGTCTCATGCTGCCCTGGCATTCATGGGAAGCGTCAAAGCATTGGCGGCCGAGCGGGGCCATCCGTTTTCTTTCCGGGCGGAACCGCCCTCCGCGCGGACCGGCCACTCGAGGAAGCATTAGAAGGAGCGGGCAGGCTGTCGAAATCGCCCGTGGCAGGTACAATGACCCAGTGGACATCCCCACGATGTTTGCTATTTCAAGGAACCCGGAACTTTGGGGGCTCGCCGTCGTGTGCGCCTGCCGGAAGGTCCGACGGGCGCTGCAAAGAGGTTGACCGACGAATGAAGAAATCGCTGTTTCTGTTTCTTTTCCTGCTGCCTCTGATGGCAGCTCCGAGCTTCGCGCAGGAAAGCCGTCAGGACATCAGCGTCAGCGGCTCGATGATCAACGCGCCTTATGCCTCCGGCAATGCCGTTGAACTGCATTCCACACCCGGGTACGGGGCCCTGGTCAGCTATCGCTATATGCTGACCCCTCACAGCGCTCTCGAACTGAACTATCAGTACGACCAGAACCAGCAGCATTTCGACTTTCCGGCGGGTAGCTATGTTGTGCATGACCGCATTCAGGAAATTTCGGGCGCCTATGTGCGGAGCTTCTATTTCCGGAACTGGAATCCATTTCTGGAGGCGGGACCTGCGGCGGTGATGTTCTCGCCGATCGACGACTCCAAGACGACCAACTTCGATATCGGCCGCAACACCAACATTGGCCTGATGTATGGTGGCGGCATTGCCTACGAAATCAGTCCAAGCTTCGACATTCGCGCCGAATTTCGCGGACTGGTCATCAAGACGCCGACGTTCAACTACAAGAACAACGACTGGCGGACGAACGTGTACTACAACATTTACGACCCGGTGATCGGCATCGCCTATCACTTCTGAAGCGCGACACAGCAGAAACACGAAGGGCTGGGCATGGCGCCCAGCCCTCTGTTTTTGTCTGAAGCGGCTCAGCCTCAGTGTCCAAGGACGCGATAGGAGACACCGAAGGTGAAACCATTCGGCGTTAATCCGCTCGCATGCTGAACGAGGGCGCCGGTCGAACTGTAGCTGGGGGGGCCGGCAAACGACGGCCAGATTTCGAAATCGTAATCGCCGCGCACCGAGAGGTTCCGGGTGAGGCGATATTCGAAGGTGCCTCCGGGAACGAAGGCAAAATAACTGCCTTTCAGGCTGCCCGCCGCCGGATAGCCGGGAGTCTGAATCCAGGCGCCTCCGATTTCGAGTTTGATCCAGACAAGCAGGCCATGCCAGCGAAACACGCGATCCCGCGGGCCAACCAGATAGTTATCTTCGTAGAGGCCCGGCGAAAAGGGATGCCAGTGCAGCCAGCGCGCTTCGGCTTCCACGCCGTACTGGTCGTGCAGGTTGAAATCACCAAAGACCGCCGGCCCAATGAGCTGATTGCCGCAGAACGGCGACGTGGTGGTGCATCCCCAGTCGGGATTGAAGGTGGACATACCACCGCCCGCCCAGACTGACCCCTCACCACCGGTGGCCGATTTGGAATTCTGAGCCACTACCACGGCAGGAAAAAGCAAAAGAACGAGAAGTCCGATCTTTCTGACCACGTTGCGATCTCCGGTCAAACCCCTGCGAGCCTCAGCCAGTCTCCAGCGATGCTTCGGAAAACTCTGTCTAACCCGCAAGAAACACGGCGTGCGGTCCGGTCGTTTGAACCGCTCCGCCGGGAAGAAGAATCCTTCTCCCGCGAAATTACTGTGGTGACGCCTGCGGCTGCGGCTGCGTTTGCGCGTTTGTCGCCGGCTGCTGCGGATTCGTGTCAGCGGACGGCGGCACAGCATTGCCCGCAGCGGGTGTTGCCCCGGCGGGTGTTGCCGGGGGCGTCTCCTGGTATCGCTCCAGCCGGAAGTACACCGGCGTGATCTCCAGCGGCATCTTGTCGCGGGCGTTCAGCAGCGGCGCCGGCTTCACATGCAGCATGAAGACCTTGTCGTCCCAGGGATCGATTTTGAGGCGGCTGTTCAGCGGCAGCGCTGCGACCTGGGTCAGGTTGTCCATATCCAGCCTGGGAGCGCCCTGCATCAGGGCGGCCAGCCAGGGCTGACCGTCGGGACGCAGCAGTGAGTCGCCGAGACGGGGTGTCAGCAGCGCGCTCAGGTCCTTCGACCGCGCTTCCAGCTGTTCGAAGAAGAGGCCCACACTGGCTTTTTTGTCCTTGTAGATCGAGTGGTCGAACAGATCAACCGCCTTCTTCGCGGCTTCTTCGTTGTCGACATTCGAATGATTCATCGTGATGCGCTGGAAGGTCGAAGTGTCAGGGAACAGCAGGCGGTCGTTGAACGCGTAGCGCGTGTCAATGTGGTGACCTTCGACGATCTGGGCAAGCTGGAAGCTGAGCACCGCGGCCAGATCTTCTTCTGTGGGCAGCACATCCACCAGGCCCTTGCTGAGCAGGATGGTATTGCCGATGGCCAGCGACTCCAGCGGCTCGGTGAGGATCACACGGCAGTGTATGTCGCTCGGCAGCTGGAGATTGTTGCCGATGATGATGTTATTGGTGACCTGCTCCAGCAGCTTGTCAAAATCGCTGGGAGGCGCGACCAGTCCCGCCTGGGTGAGGCGGTCGAGCACGTTCTGCTCGGCCTGCGAGATCCACTCTCTCTCTGCCTGGAGCGGACTCACGTCGGAGGTGTTTTCGCTCTGATCCTGCGCGTTTTCGATTTCCATCGATTCGGCGTCGGACTCGCTGGTGGGCAGCTTGAGGGAGTAGCCCCAGTAGGTGGTCTGCCCGCGGAAACTCTGCGCATGATTCACGGGTTCATGCAGCGTGTCTTCCACGTAGACCGCGGCCGGCGCCCATACGCCCGGCTGCACATTCATGCGCCAGCTGTCGAAGTGGAAATAGTGCGAGATGTCATCGTTGGGGTTGGCGATATAGGTGCCGTTGAAGCGCACGACCGTGCCATCCTGATCCTCAATCCAGATCCGTCCGAAGAAGCGGCCGGCGCCCTTTTCTCTGGGGCGCACGTCAAAGACCCAGGTACGCACCGTGCCCAGAAATTCGCGGCGCACAAACTGGAAGCTGTAATGCTGCTCATCGAAGCCGTTCGGGTCGATGAACATCATCGCCATGAAGCCGGTTGGCGAATTCTCGAGGTGGAAGGCCCGCGTCAGATCCGACATGAAGCGGAAGGATCCGGAGAAGAAGCTGTGCGAATGACTCCTCTGCGCGTATTCGTCCGCCACGAAAGCCTTGCTGAAATCCACTCGGCCAATCATGTACTGGTCCGCGACCGGTATTTGATAGAGCTTCTGATCCGCGCGCATGTCCTGGATATAGGACTGCACCACCGGCGTGCTCTTCTGAATTTGTTTGACGATGATCTTTTCGCGAGCGATCGCTTTCTGCACCAGGCGATGTTGCTGCGGAGTGAGGGGAACCAGCTGCGCGGCTACGCGGTGATCTTTTGCCTGGGATGCTGGTACGCCCAGCAGCAGAGTGATGCCCAGCATCATTAACTTCCGAACCATTGTGCGACTCCTGAGAACTTCAGTCCCGGATTTCCTTCTGGTGCGATTGTCGCCAGCGCTTCTGCTCTGAACCACTCTGCGCTGCACGGCTTCAGACTATGCCATCTGGAAGGTCACGTGAATGATACTCACTTCATCGACGGCGCGACCGTCCCGGGTGGCGGGTTTAAACCGGATCCGCTCGGCTGCGATCTTCGCCTGTTCATCCAGTCCGTGGCCTAATCCGCTGATCACCCGCAGCACTTCCACCTGGCCGGAGGCGGCGAAGCGGACCTGCAGGGTGACATCTCCCTGAATGTTGAGCTTGCGGGCTTCGGCGGTATAGATGGGCAGGGGCTTGGCCAAAACGACGATCGGCGTAGTTGCCGGTGCCTGGGGCCGAACCGCCGGCGTCCCGGACGAACCATACATGTTGTCGCCAAAGCTGCCCCTGGCCACGGTGCCGTGGCTGCCGGGGTGGCCTGTGCCACCGACGACGCCGTCGTTGAATCCTGCCGATGCGATCGTGCCGCGATCTTTTCCGCCGGGCACGCCGTTGGCGACGCCGGAGCCAAAATCGACTCCGCGGACAGAACCGGCGCGCGCTGCACCGGCGCCCTGCGCGCCCACGCCGGGTGCGGCGTTAAACGAACCCAGCGCTGCTACCGTCGCCTGGCGAGTGGCAGTTGGATTCGGCTTTACGCCCTGCGGATCACCGAAGCCGCCGGTTTTCACCGAGGGAGCCGCCATGTTGTTGGCCACCTGAGTCGGCACTTCGCTCTTGAAAAGCCCCACCTTGGGTTGCGGCGGCGGCGTGAAGCGCTTCGGCGGAGCCGCTTCGATCTTCGGCATCTCCGGGGTCGGCATCTTCACTTCCGCCAGCTTCGGCGGCTCAGGCAGCGGTTTCGGCAACTCGATCTTCGGCTTGTCCTGCACCACGGGGGGCGGGGGAATCACGTGAATTCTCGGCACCGGCGGCGTGTACGGCTTCGGCTGTTCCACGGGAAAAATCAGCTGCGTGGTCTCATAGCGGTGCTGCTGCACCTGATGCACCTGCGCGACCGTGAGCAGGAGCGCCAACGCCCCTACCGTCACGTTGATGATCATGCTCATCCCGAACGAACCCATCCGCCCTTCCGGCTCGGGGAGCAGTCCAAAGGTTCCGCGCTTAAGTGAGTTGTCCGTCGCCATCGCCCTGTATCTCCAACATGACTTGAAAAAGAGAAGTTGCGTTCCAAATGAAAGAGCTCTTAATGCACTTGGAGGACCAAAATCGACCTGGCGGCTACCGTCAGGCGCAGTCCCAAAGCAGAACACCGTGTGAGGACGAATGGTGGTTGCGTGTCCTTATTCTTGCACACCCCGATTACCATTCGGCACCCATGAGAGTACCAACGTTTTCGCGGACGGTTACCTGAGCGTAGCCCAGAAGAGGCCCGTCAACAGTCACCCAAACGAGGCACACCCCTAGACCATTTTGGGGACACCCCACTTTCAAAGGACGTGCTGCGCGGGTCCGTCGTTCATCCCGCGATTTTGCGCCCCGCCCCCTTATTTCGGCGCCCTTTCTCCCACCGAGGAAATCCTGCCTCCTCGCGAGAATCGGCTTCCCGACCTGCAGCCTCCGCTAAATCATGGAAAATGAGAAGGAGAAAGCGGGCCCCCGACCGGAGCCTAGGCCGAAAAGCACGCATTCATGCATTATAAGAAAATCTGGCGCTGGCAGGCGTCCCTAGCATAGTGGAGAGGCGGGCATACGGATTGAGAATTTTAGTCACTGGTGGAGCTGGGTACATTGGTGGGACGATCGCTCGCATTCTCGGACGCGCCGGAGACTCGGTCGTCATCTACGACAACCTTTGCCATGCGGAACGCCGGATGGTTCCGGCGGAGGCGGAATTTATTGAGGGGGAGCTCGCCGACCGCGCTCGGCTTGAAACCCTTCTCTCCTCTGGTATCGACGGGGTTATCCACTGTGCCGCCCTCATCGAGGCAGGCGAAAGCATGGCGAAGCCGGAGCTCTATTTTCGCAACAATACGGCCGCGACGCTGAGTCTGCTGGAAGCGATGATCTCCACAGGCGTCCGCCGTCTGGTCTTTTCTTCCACAGCGGCCGTGTACGGCGAACCGGACGTAACGCCGATTCGCGAGGACGCAGCTCTGCGCCCAACCAATGCTTACGGCGAATCAAAACTGCTGGTGGAAAAAATGCTCGCCTGGATGTATCGGGTACACGGTTTTTCCTATGCGAGTCTTCGCTATTTCAACGTGGCGGGCGCACTTGAAGGAAGAGGGGAAGCCCACGAGCCCGAGTCCCATCTGATCCCGCTGGTTCTGGATGTGGCACTGGGCCGCCGCGAGAAAATCAAAATCTACGGTGAGGACTATCCGACGCGCGACGGCACCTGCATCCGCGACTACATTCATGTCGAAGATCTCGCTCACGCCCATCGACTGGCTCTGCAGGCGCTCACGGGCCCCATGCAGCTCATTTACAACCTCGGCAACGGAAATGGATTCTCTGTGCGCGAAGTGATCGAGTCCGCCCGACGGGTGACCGGCCACCCGATTCCGATCGACGTGGTCCCCCGCCGTCCCGGCGACCCCGCGGTCCTCATCGCCAGCTCCGAAAAAATCGGCCGCGAACTCGGCTGGAGGCCGGAACATACCGGTCTGGATTCAATCATGGAAAGCGCGTGGAAATGGCAGCAGATCCGATATAAAGAAGCCGCCGGATAACACCCGTCGCCAGAAGCTACGGGCCACCGGCTACCGGCTCCGCTTACTTCTCGACCTCGACGCCGCGCCAGAAAGCGATGTGGTTCTTGATGTTACGGGCGGCGGGTTTTGGGTTGGGATAGTACCAGGCTGCGTCCTGATTTTCCTGCCCGTCCACGAGGAGACTGTAGTACCGAGCCTGACCCTTCCATGGACAGGTGGATGTGGTGGAACTGGGCCGCAGATACTCGCGGCTGACGGCTGTCTCCGGGAAGTAGACGTTTCCCTCTACCGTCTCGTAACTATCACTTTCTGCAATCACTTTTCCGTTCCAGACTGCCTTTGCCATCGTTCTGAATTTCCTTCGATTTCGACTGACTCACCACATTAGCAGATGCGCGAGAGGATGCAAACGGCGCGACTGCCTCGTTGATGGCCGGAAGCCGCAAAGGTTGAGGGCCTGGAATCGAGGGGAAGATTCAGGAACCGGTCATAGACCGGGCCGCGACTGCTGTGCCAGTCTGGAATCCAGGAGGGCACCATGCCCACTCCGGCCCAATCCACCAAGGTCGAGCGGCGTACCGTCGATCTCTCCCAATACCCCGATCTGGTCGTCGTCTACCTCGGCATGCGCGTCAATCGTCTCACCGGACTCAAAATCCGCCGAGGGCAACCTCGTGGGGGTTCGACCCCCCCTCCCGGCACCATATAAATCAATAATTTAGCAAATCAACGCATCTTTGGATGCGTTTTTCTGTGCCCAAACTGTGCCCAAAGTTAGGAGGTTCACTTGAGCCGGTGTGCGCCGACGCTGGAGTGATCGTCCGTGTCTATGAGCTTCCCATCGCACACTGTCACGTCGTCTGTTTCAAGCCACAAGCTCGAATCGACGGTATCGCCTGAATCAATCTGCCAGACGCTGCCATCTTCGAGCTTGACGACTTCGCCGTCGCTCAGCACTGAATCCACCCAATGCCCGGATTCGCACCCATTTATGCGTGTGTACGACTTCTTCCGTGTCGGCAATCTCAAATCAGGCGGCATCGCGGTCGCATCTGTTATGTCGGAACGCCCACTGGACAAAAACGATCTGGAGTGTAGGGGCATCGCTCCCCCCACCCTGTGATTCGCAATCCACGACGAGGCAAGCCTTCTCGCCTCTTCTACCTGGGTCGAGGACAGCGCCGACGCCGCCTTGCTGAGGTAATTATTCAGAACTTCTGGGTGCTTTTGCTGACCCGTCTGGGCGATTAGACACCATGCGTAAGCAATAGTCGGGTCAGCGTCGACGAGGAGGCCAGCTTGATACTGAGCACAGAGCATTTGTTGAGCTGAGGGTTCCCCATTTCTCGCCGCCTCCACGAACCAATTGAAGGCCTCTTTTTCATTCTTTGGTGTGCCACGGCCCCGATAATAGGTTCCCGCCAAATTGAACTGTGCAGCGGGATAGCCCTTTACAGCAGCCTTGTAGAACCATTCAAATCCTGTGGTGTCGTCTTCCGTGACCCCATAGCCGTGCAGGTACGCGATGCCAAGTGCATTCTCGCCACGGCGATCACCTTTATCCGCCAAGACTCGGAACCATTGGATCGCTTTGGCTGAGTCTTTTGCAGTCTCTAGTGAACCGCGTTCATAAAGGAGGCCCAACTGATATTGAGCTTCCGAGTCGCCCTTCTGCGCCTTCGCAATCAGTTGTCCAAGGCTCGGGTTCTTGGGCTGCTGCGAGTGGCACGAGCAAATGCTCAGGCATGAGAGCAACGCGAATAAAGTTAGGGTACCGTTCACTCGGTTTCTTGAACACATGGCAGTCATAGAGGTATCCCCAATTTACGCTTTCGCCCGAAATCTTCGTATACCAGCGCGAGCACTCGCCGTCTCGAAACTCCCGGACTATCGACGGTGCAGATGATTCACTGTTCCACCGTGTTTCAGTCGAAACGATCTTCGGGATTCCCTGCAGATGGCACTCTGACGGCTTGCCCCTGCTCTCCCATTGCGACATCATCAGAACGACTCCCGAACGAGTGCCGATGCGTCGAGGGAAGGCGAGTTTGTTCCTCGATCAAAGCCCTGATGTCTAGGCCCCGAATCTTGTCATCGACGATCCGTCTACCGGTCGCCATTGCGGAGCCGTTGGCCATCTGTTCGGTGGCAAACTTCGGCTTGAGGACAAAGCGACTTTCTAACGTATCGCTTCCGATCTCTTCGGCGACAAGAACTTCAGAGGTCCATCCCAATCCATCCTTCAATGGACGAGCGATCGACCGGATCGACATTCCTCTGTACTGCTCTCTCATGGACATGGATACCGCTTCATCGCTTTAGTCAGTTTTGAAGTCGCCGGAGCACGGTCTACAGCGGAATCTCCACAGGCCACTACTGTGTCACTTGGACCCCCAGGGAGTCTTCCTTGGCGACAGCCTTTTACCGTCGGGCTTGTTGCGCTCGCTTTGCTTGTTGTCGGCGTCGGCCTTTGGCTGTGGCATTCGTCTCGGATGCCTACATCCGAAGGCCTGTTGCGGAAGGCCATACAGCTTGAAGCCGAAGGCGATGACAAGCTCGCCTTGGCGACCTTGGATGAGGTTCTGCGGGTCAGTCCCGGTTCGAGAGAGGCTCTCTTGCGAGCCGCTTGGCTATCTTATGAGGCTGACAACGATGACGATGCCGTCGGCTACCTGTCCCGGATGGGAGGGTCGGATAGTCTCGCGAATGACACCACAAAGGCCAAACAGACTCGATTGATGGCGGAAGGTTTGACAACGCTTCTTGCTGGGAATACAGACGGAGCCTTAAGCAAATTCGACGTGGCACTAGGATTCGATCCGAACGATACCGATGTCCTGTTTCACATCGCGGAAGTCGCTACGGATAACGGCAACTTCGACAAGGCGGATGCCGCGCTAGGGATGTGTCTCAAAGCGGACGCTCAAAACCCATTTTGCGGTTTCCAAAGAATCGAAACGCTTACCTATGAAGGCCGGTACGATCAAGCGATCAACGAATACGCCAGACTCATTCAGGCGGGATCGAAGTACCCTTGGCTACGGTGCTGACAAGCCGCGACCAGATGATGGCCTTGGAGGGCGTTGCCGGAGCCGGGAAGACAACATCCCTAGCCGCTGTTCGTGATGCTGCTGTGAGCGCGGGCTACGAGGTCGAGGGGCTTGCGCCGACATCGAGAGCCGCACAGAAACTCGGCGAGGCGGGCATGGAAACCCACACGTTGCAGCATCATCTCGCGCGTGGTGACCGCGCCGATGACGGCCAGAAACGTCTTTATGTTATCGACGAATCGAGCATGGCGAGCACCAAGCAGATGCACACGTTCATCGAGCGACTAAAGGAAAATGACCGTGTACTCTTTGTGGGCGATACGCGGCAGCATGAGGCGGTGGAGGCCGGGAGGCCCTACGCGCAGTTGCAGGAGGCGGGGCTTCGCACGGCGCGTCTTGACGAGATCATCCGGCAGAAAGACCCAGCATTGAAGGAGGTTGTCGAGCAGCTTGCGCGGGGCGAGGTGCGGGATGCCATTGGCAATCTCAACGAACAGGGGCGGGTGCATGAGATCGGCGACCGGCAGGAGCGTATCGCGGAGATTGCGCGCGAGTATGTGCGTTCGCCTGAGAACACGTTGGTAGTCTCGCCCGACAATGAAAGCCGCCGTGAGATCAACCAGCACATCCATCGAGCGATGCAGGACACCGGCCAGGTGAAGGGTGAAGAGCACCGAGTGCATGTGCTCTACGCACGACAAGACATCACCGGAGCCGACCGGCAATACGCACAGAACTACGAGCGGGGCGACGTGATCCGCTACGCGAAAGGGTCGAAGTCGCTCGGCATCGAGGCCGGGGAATATGCGCGTGTGGCCCGTACCGAGCCGGAGAGCAACATCGTCACAGTGACGCGGAAAAGCGGCGAGGAGTTGAGCTATGACCCGCGCCGGTTGCAGGGGGTGACGGTCTACCGCGACACCGAGCGCACATTTGCAGAGGGCGACCGGGTGCAGGTGACCGCCCCGTATCACGAGCAAAAGCTGGCGAATCGTGAATTGGGGACGGTCGAGCAGATCGACGGTGGCGATATCCTGAAATTGAAGATGGACTCGGGTCGTGAGGTCGAGTTCAATGCGCGGCAACATCCGCATTTGGACTACGGCTATGCGGTCACGAGCCACAGCAGCCAGGGCCAGACCGCCGACCGGGTGCTGATTCACGTTGACTCCGAAAAGGCGCACGGCGAGCTGCTGAATAGCCGCATGGCGTATGTCTCCGTTTCTCGGGCTCAGTACGACGCACAGATTTACACGAACGACACGGCAACGCTGGGCCAAGAACTGAGCCGTGATGTATCGAAGTCGGTTGCTCTTGAGGATGTGACTCTTGCGAAGAGCCTCGATTCTCAGCCGGTTCAGCAGATCGTAGAACAGCTTGGATTGGGTTTGAGTCTTTAGGAGTGTTGCAATACGTCATCCTTTATAATTAACTAATGACGTTTTGAGACAATCGACGATGACAAACAACATGGTTAAGACAATACGGTATGTCGGCAAGCACGGGATCGTCAGACCCCGCGATCTTGAAGCGCTCGGCATTCCGCGCGAATATCTCCTGCGTCTGTACCGGCGAGGCAAACTCAGCCGAACTGGTCGCGGCGTCTACACTCTACCCGACGCGGCCATTACCGAGAGACATTCCTACGCTGAGGTGACGAAGCGGGTTCCGGGAGCCGTTCTATGCCTTCTGACAGCGCTTGCTTTCCACGAGATCACGACGCAGAACCCATCGTCGATATGGATTGCCCTGGGGAAGGGAGCCAGAACACCCGCGCTGGAGTCCCCTTCGCTAAGGATTGCTAGGCTATCCGGGCCATCCCTCACAGAAGGCATTGAGAGCCATCGTGTCGAAGGCGTCTCTGTCCGTGTTTACTCCGCTGCAAAGACCGTCGCGGACTGCTTTAAGTTTCGTAATAAGATCGGCCTCGATATCGCAATCGAGGCCCTACGAGATTGCCTTTCGCAGAGAAAGGCAAGCATAAATGACATCTATCGCTACGCTAAGATTTGCCGCGTCAGCAAAGTCATTCGCCCATACATGGAGGCTCTATGACGCGAGAATCCAACAAGAATCCGGCGGCATCCATCCGCGCCAAGCTCCTATCCCTCTCCCGCGAGAAGGGCGAAGATTATCAGAGAGTGCTCGGCAGATTCGCCATTGAAAGATTCCTTTATAGGCTGGGGATTTCGACCTACAGAGATCGCTTTGTGCTCAAAGGCGCAACGCTCTTTACGCTGTGGACCGGGGAAACCCATAGACCAACGAAGGACTTGGATTTGCTTGGCTGGGGCTCCTCTGCCATCACTGACGTTGAACAGGTCTTCCGTGACATCTGCGAAATCACGGAGGACGACGGCATTGTCTTTGATAGCCAATCTGTCGAAGGGACGACGATCAAAGAGAACGACGAATACAACGGCGTTCACATCAGGTTTCGCGCTGAACTCGCCGGGGCGCAGATTACTTTGCAGGTCGATATCGGATTTGGCGATGCGGTTTTCCCGGAGCCTGAGCTGGCGACGTTCCCTGTTCTCTTGCCAATGTCAGCGCCGATCATTCGAGCTTACCCACGGGAGGCGTCGATTGCGGAAAAGTTGCACGCGATGGTTCAACTCGACATCCGCAACAGCCGAATGAAAGATTTCTACGACATCTGGTTCATGGCGAACACCTGGACATTCAAGTTGGAATCCTTGCGTAATGCAATCGCGTTGTCCTTCCAGAGGCGCGGTTCGGCGATGCCGAATGGCGTTCCATTTGCGCTGACAGACGAGTTCTTGACCGATGCCCAAAAGATGCAGCTATGGAAAGCGTTTGCGGGCCGCCTGAATGCCGGTGATAAAGCCCTCACTCTATCCGAGGTGGGGGCTGTTCTCCGTGCTTTCCTTGTGCCGTGTATTTCATCCGAAACCAATGCCGCTCAAGTGTGGACACCGACTATCGGCTGGCACGAATCAGAGAGCTAATCCCAGCTTCATATCAAGCCGCTGGCGCGGCGTACCCTCCGCTCCGGCGTCTGTAAAGGCTCTGCGCTGCGCTCCGACCGCTGGCGCGGCGCTTCGCGGCCTTGACAGACGCCTCCGCTGCGGGTGATTTCCAATTATGAGAAGAATGTATTCTTCTCATGTGTTCAAGAACACATGAAGACGCAAACCGTGCCACAAGCGCCGTACCAATGCTCAATGAGTGCGTTGGCCCGCTCTCATCAATCGAGGTGTGTGGGGTGCCTTCGGACGTACAGCCCGTGCTATAACGGTTTGGAGAACGGGAGGCAAACCAAATGAAACAGCTTGCCGTGTTGGTCTTGCTGATAATCGCCGGGGCTGCTTCGGGGCAAAATGCTCAGTTACCCTTGACGTTCAAAGGAGTATGTCGAGGCAGCCAGACTGACATCAAGGATATGTCTGCGATCCAAAACACACCTGCCGTCAAATGCGATTCCCTCATCATTATGCAAATTAAGGATCACACTATGGTGTCGTTTTCGAACGGTGACCCCGCGAATCCCGTTCTTGCATTCGTTGGTGACCTTATGGAGAATCACATCTCTCAACCCTTTGACCCATATCTCGGAGCGGTCGGATCTTTCTTTGCGATTGACGGTGTTTTGTGGGGGGATGGAAGTCCTATGGCGCATGTTCATGCTGCCGAGCATATGAC
>JBAUZR010000621.1:0-3663 GCA_049585375.1 Acidobacteriaceae bacterium | reverse complement strand
GAGGAGTGTCCCACATTTGTGCGAAGACGCGAACAAATTCTGAGAATGAGATGCGGGGTGGGACGGTCCTACCTTTTCGGGCGCCGGGGGCGTCCAACCAGTGGCGATCCTCCGGTTATAGTCACTTCATGCGCATCACGCTTCTGGCCTTCGGCATGCTTCGGGAATTTTTGGGAAATACTGCGGCTGCGATGGAGTTGCCGGCGGGGGCGACGGTGGAGGATGTGCTGGAGCGGTGCCGGGCGCTGGCGCCGGAAAAGGGCGGGCTGTGGTCCTCAATCGCGGTTGCGGTGAACGAGGAGTATGTGCGCGGCGGGCACCCGCTGGCGGACGGGGATGAGGTGGCGCTGCTGCCGCCGGTGAGCGGGGGAGCGGGCGAGGGGCCATACGTGCGGATTGTGCATGAGCGGATCGTGGCGCACGACATTGTTGCGCCGCTGGGACGTCCGGAGGACGGGGCGGTCACGATTTTCGATGGCATCGTGCGCAACCATTCGCGGGGACGGACGACGCTGTATCTGGAATACGAGGCATACGAGGCCATGGCTCTGAAGAAGATGGAAGAGCTGGCGGCGGAGGCGCTGTCTCGCTATCCGGTGCGCAATGTCGCGCTGGTGCACCGGCTGGGACGTCTGGAGATCGGCGAGTCGAGCGTGCTGATCGCGGTGTTTTCGCAGCACCGGGCAGCGGCATTCGATGCCTGCCGGTGGCTGATCGACACGCTGAAGCAGACGGTGCCGATCTGGAAGAAGGAGATCTTCGAGGATGGGGCGGTTTGGGCGCAGGGCGATCCGTTTCCTGCGGAGCTGAAGCCGGGCGGGAGCGAGGGAGGACGTTGAGGTTGAAGGGGTGGAGTTGGGGGCGGGGAATTCTGGCGGCAGTCGCGGTTGCGCTGGCGTGCGGCGTGACGGTGGCGCAGCAAATGCCGGACTCCGACTCAGGTACGCCTCGTTTCCACGTGAATGTCCATCTGGTGAACGTGTTTGTGAACGTCACGGATGCGAACGGCGCGCCGGTCGGCGGTCTGACGAAGGACGATTTCGCGCTGAGCGAAGATGGAGTGCCGCAGAAGATTGCGTACTTCGAGCGCGAGACGAATATGCCGCTGTCGCTGGTGCTGGCGATCGATACGAGCGGATCGGTGCGCAAGGACATGGGGGTGGAAGTGCACGCGGCGCGGGATTTTCTGCGCGCGATGCTGCGGCCGGTGGATCGCCTGGACCTGATCGATTTCAATTCAAGCGTGCGCGAGGTGGTGCCGTTCACATCGGACCTGCGGCATCTGGAGTGGGGGCTGGACAACCTGGACTTTGGACCGGCGACGGCGCTGTACGACGCGATCTATCTGGGGTCGCAGAATCTGGCCCCGCGTTCGGGGCGCAAGGTGCTGGTGGTGATCTCCGACGGCGGCAACACGGTGAAAGATGTGGATTATCCGCAGGCGCTGGATGAAGCGATCCGCAGCGAGGTGATGGTTTACAGCCTGATCGATCTGCCGATTATGAGCGATGCGGGACGCAACACGGGCGGAGAGCATGCGCTGATCACGATGTCGCAGGAGACGGGCGGGAAGTATTACTACGCGGAGTATGGGGATCTGCGGGGGGCCTTCCAGAGGATCTCCGAGGACCTGCGGACGCAGTATTTGATTGGGTATTATCCAGTGCAGCGGCGGACGCAGACGGATTTTCGGCGGATCCAGGTAACGCTGAAGTCGAACCCTTCGGACAATTTGCGATATCGGCCGGGGTATTACGCTAAGCCGTCGCCGCCGCTGGATCAGTAGCGGGATTGTCGCAGGTGGGGAGGGAGACGCCTCAGGGGCTAAAGCCCGGATTTTTCGGGCGCGTTTCGGCATGGCTGAAGCCATGCCCTGATACAAAAGCTCCGGGGCTGAAGCCCATTTTCTTGGAGGGGCGTTTTTCGCCGGGTTGAAACCCGGCGCTTTCGCGATGCGGCGGCGTGCGGCGCTTCAGCGGGTGAGGATGACTTCGTAGAGATTGTCTTTGGCGAGGAAGAATTTGTAACCGGACCAGCCGTGGAAGAGCTGCTCGATTTTGCGATTGGTGTAGACGCGGCGGACGGGATAAGGCTCCGACTCCTGCATCTCGACGTCAGTGCCGGGGGTGAGATGGTAGCGGCAGTAGGCGGTGTAGGGGCCCTGCTGCTTGCTGTGAAAGATGGCGAGGACCTTGCCGTCGCGCAGGGTCGCGTCTTTGAGATGGGCGACAAGCGGGGCAACGAGACCGTCGGGGATGTAGTCGAGAGTGGCCCAGAGAAGAACGACGTCGAACTGGCGGCCCTGGAAGTTGAGATTCTGTTCGAAATACGCTTTGGCGTTGAAGCGGGGCTCGCCGCCTTCTTCTTCGGGGGGCAGGGACCAGTCGTTGTTGAGGGCCTCGCGGACGACCTCGGCCATGTAGACGCTGTGGCCCATTTCGGTAAGGAAGTTGATGTTCTGGGGCGAGGTGGGGCCGATGTCGAGGACACGGAGGCCGGGATTGGCTTTGAGGTGCTTCAGCAGGGCTTCCCAGCCACTGGAGTGGCGGGGGATGCGTGGGCCGGTGAGCAGTGTGGGCCGGTCGCGGCCCGCATCGTCCTGTTTTCTGCGGAAGAAGCTAACCATCGTGTCGTACGGGGACCCCGTCTTCTGGATTGTACTGGGTCATGCTCCAGAAGCGGCGGATGGCCTGCGGTTTAGAGGCGCGGGGGTCAGGGGGCGGAGGACACGCTGACGGGTTCGGCGGGCAGCAGGGCGGCTGAGGGCGGGTGTTTGGGGAAATACAGACGGTACCCGGTGACGATTTTCTGCATGGCGCCGCCGAGACCGGCCAGGGGGTCCGCGGCGGCGCGGAGGCGGGCCTGGGCCGCGACGGCCATACGGACGCCGACGCCGGTGGTGACGTAGAAGGTGACATCGCCGAGGGGCGGAAGCGCGCTGGTTTCAGTGGGCTCGAAGTACGACTGCATGGTGGTGGCCAGGGCAACGGCGTGAAGGGCGGCGTCGCGAATGGGCTGATAGCGCTGGCTGCCGCCGAGGAATCCTCCGCCGGAGCTGAGATAGAGGCTGGCGCTGCCGTCGGCGGAGGCGACGACGGTGACGGTGCCGTGGTCGACGTGGAAATCCATAATGACAGTCTGAACTGCGCGGGGCGGGGTACGGGGCAGACGTGTCTCCAGCGCATTGCGCCGCAGCATGGCGTACGTTGCCGGATCGGGTTTGCGCGGCGTTTCCATAGGGAAAGGGTACAGCGGGAATTTATCCAGTGCTGTGCCGGTTGTCACGGGTGTTCAGCGCGTGAAACGGCAGGCATTTGGGACTTGCTGCGGGCGCCACGCCAGTAAAGCAGGAGGCCGATGAGGATGGAGGCGATGGTTCCGATGAGGAGCTTGAGCTCGAAGCCGAGCTTGCTGGAGGAGTCACCGGGCGGAACGAGGGAGACGGCGATACCGAGGAGAACGACGAGGAAGCCGAGGCCGCCGCAGATCCATAGACCGGGGCGGCCGCCGGGGACGAGGATGGCGTGGGGGTTGGAAGCGCGGTCGGGGCGGGCGCCAAGGCGGACGACGGCGGCAAACATATAAAGGAAGGGGATGAAGTAGAGGATGATGGCCGCGTCAATGAGGACCTGGTAGGCGCCGCGGGTGGTGTCGTTGATCTGG
>JBAUZR010000620.1:0-2566 GCA_049585375.1 Acidobacteriaceae bacterium | reverse complement strand
ATCTGCCCACTGCGCTCACCGTGTGTGTTGCGTACAAGACGGATCGAATGATGGTGACCTATGAGCCGATCAACCGGAACCTTGAAGACCTGCTCGATCGTCGTGCGGTACAACGCAAACTGGAGCGGGCGCGGCATGTCCACTTTGCCTGCGCGCTGCGGCATCCGGCTCGGTGGCTGCCGGTGCTGCGCAGGCTTCGCGAACGCGGGATCACGCTGTCGGCGGATTTTGGATGGAACCCGGACATCTCGGTCAACCAGCTCGTGTCGATCATTCGCTACTGCGATTTCATCTTTCCCAATGAGCATGAGGCGCGCGCCATTACGGCGGCCAGGACAACGCTGGGCGCGCTCGAGAAGCTGCGGGAATGGGTGCGGGTCCCAGTGATCAAACTGGGGGCGCGGGGAGCGCTGCTCATGGCCGAAGGCCGCATCTATCGACAGCGCGCGCTGCCGCTGCCGCTGGTGGATGCCACAGGCGCCGGCGACGCCTTTAACGGTGGTTTCCTGCATGCATTTCTCCACGGCATGGGTTGGGATGACTGTTTGCGCGCCGGCACTATCTGCGGGAGCATGGTGGGAACCCAGCCGGGCGGATCGGAGGGTCTGCCGGGACCGCAGGAATACAAGCGGCGGCTGATACAGATGCGAGGGGGAAGCGCCTGAGTCTCGGTTCCGCCGGCGGCTTTTCTGTTGACAAGCAGTTCCGCCGCTGTGTAAAGTTGCGCTCCATGTAACGTTACCGATAAAGTTCCCCATATCTGCTACATTTTGCGGCACGCATCTCCAGGCGGTTTTGCCGCGCAGTTGTTGGGAAATGGGCAGCGACTACGGATCAGGCACTTCGAACTTTGGCTCTCCGCGACGGTCCAAACCGAGAGCGCGCAGGAAGAACCCGAAAACGAGGGCCTGGCCCGTGCAGGCGTGTCACGAGTTGAAAGAATACAAACGCTGCCCATTCCGGTCTGATTTGCAAGGAGGTCCGCTTCGATGATTTTTCGTGATGTCATTCCAGATCTGGCCTTCCGCGTCGTGCGGCGGGCATGCTTCGTGCTGGCAATCCTGTCGGTGGCGCTGGCGGCGCCGGCTGGCGCGCAGACCGACACCGGCTCGATTGCCGGTATCGTGCAGGATAAGAGCAACGCACGTCTTCCCGGAGCCACGGTGGAAGTGACCAATGTGGCCACCAATGTCACGCAGAAGTTCGTGACAAATGCGGATGGCATCTATCAGGTGCTCCAGCTGATTCCCGGTACTTACACGGTGACAGTGGAGCATTCCGGGTTTGCGACCCAGGTGAGGCAGGGCGTCACCGTCAGCGTGCAAAGCCGCGTCCAGGTGGACTTTTCGATGGGTGTCTCTTCGGTCCAGCAGCAGGTGGTCGTGAAGGAGGCGGCCGCACAGCTGCAGACAGAATCCGCCGAGGTGAACGAGGTCCTGAGCACGAAGACCCTCAACGATCTCCCGCTGAACGGAAGAGATTATGACCAGCTCGCACTGTTGCAGCCTGGCGTTTATCACGATCCCAGCGCCGAAGTGGCCAACCCGGCTGAAGGCCGGTTCAGTTCCAACGGGAATCTGGAGCTGCAGAATTACTTCTCGCTCGATGGCATCGATAACAATACGGGCTCTGAGAATCTCCAGGAGCAGTCGGCGCAGGGCGTCATTCCTCCCCCGGATGCTCTCCAGGAGTTCGCGCTGCAGACGCGGACCTACTCGGCGGAGTTTGGCACCTCGGCTGGTGCGGTGGTCAACGTGTCGACGAAGTCCGGAACGAACAGCTTCCACGGCGATCTGTGGGATTACGTGGAGAACAGCGCCTTCGACGCTAACACCTGGTTCAATAATTATGGCGGCCTGCCCAACGGCCACTTCGATCAGAACCAGTTCGGGGCGACCATTGGCGGACCGATTGTGCGCAACCACACGTTCTTCTTTGCTGCTTACGAAACGCTGCTCAGCCGTCAGGCTCAGACGGTGCTTTCCACGGTTCCTACGCCGGCCATGAAGACCGGCGATTTCACCAGCGTGCTCTCCAGCCATCCCATGACCGCGGTGGCGCAGGGGCAAACTGGGTGCATTACCGGAAATATCGTTGCGCCCGGTTGCATTGATCCAGTGGGGCAGGCAATTATGAACCTCTACCCCGATCCCAGCCCGCAACTGGGGAACGTCAACGTCTTCACAGGCGCGCCGAACTATCAGTTCGTGACGTCGGTACCCAACGATACCCGGACTCTGGACGCCCGCATCGATCACACCCTCAACGCGAAAAACCAGCTCTTCGGGCGTTTCGCAAACGATATCTCGGATTACGAATCACCGCTGTGGACCTCCAATCCCATTGCCGGCAATGGCGAGTTCTCGACCGAATACATTCTTCACGATCAGTCGCTCGCCCTCGGCTGGACGACCACTCCTAACTCGTCTTTGGTGAACACGGCCCATTTTGGATATCTGCGCGATTTCTCGCACAGCGATCCGGTCGGCCTGACTTTGGGTGTGTCCGACGCACCGAAGTACGGGCTCGCGGGGATCCCGGTGAATCCCGAGACCGCGGGGATTCC
>JBAUZR010000619.1:0-12301 GCA_049585375.1 Acidobacteriaceae bacterium | reverse complement strand
AGCCGCGTCAGCATCACCGATCTCACCGACAAGCAGCTGGAAGTCATCGTCGACGACACCCAGCTCTCTCTTGCTATCGGCAAGAAGGGCCAGAACGTCCGCCTCGCCGCCAAGCTCCTCGGCTGGAAGATCGATATCAAGAGCGAGGAAGAAAAGCGGCAGGAAGTGGAGCAGCAGATGACGGCGATGGCAGGTGCAACGGCCACGCCGATCGAACAGGTAGGCGAACTGGGCGAATCGATCATCCAAAAGTTAATAGCGGCCGGGATCACAACGGTAGAAGCCCTGGCCGACATGACGCCGGAGCAACTGGAAGAGATCCCGGGGATCGGCGAAAAGACACTGGAGAAGATCAGCGTGGCGGTTCGACACTACTTTGGCCAATACGAGGAAGGTGAGGAGCGGCCGGCCGCGATCCAGGCGGCGGGCGAAACCGACATAGCAGCTGCGCAGCGTGCCGAGGAAGCTTCTTCAGAGGAAGAGATCGAGGCTCTCGAGCAAGACCTGACGCAGAGCGGCGAAGAGCCGGTGAGTGCGGACGGGTCGGGGCTCATCAACGACGAAGTGGCCGAGGAGCGTCTTGCTGAGGTGACCGAAACAGGTCCGGCGCTGGACGAGGAAGGCGCGGAATCGCTGGTGCCGGGTCGCGAGGACGTCAGCGAACGGCTGGCGGAAAACGAAACGGATCCCGAAGTCGCGAGCGACGAAGCCGTCAACGAGGGCAACGTGGAAGAAGTGCGGGAAGAAGAGCTGGGCGAGAAGGAAGTGGATGAGGGAACGGGCGGGTAGGCGAGCCGATCCGGTCCGTCTGCAGCCGCACACGCGGATTTTCTCCGAATGAGGGAGCGAATTGAACCGCGGGTGCGACGTTTTCAGAGATAATGAAAGAGATACCAGACCCACATGTCAGGAGTTGTCCGTATGAAGAACTAAGGACCGGTGGGAAGTCGACAAGACACGGGGACGGATGAGCACAGTTCGAATCAACGAGTTAGCGCGTGAGTTGGAAGTAAAGAGCAGAGAAATTCTGGACGCGCTCACGGCGGTCGGAGTTACCGAGAAGAAGACGCATTCGAGTTCGATCGAAGCGGACGAAGCCGAGCGTGTGCGCGCCTATGTCACCAGGGCGCGTGGCGGGAGCGGCGCAGGACGTCATGAGTCGGAGATCAAGCCGAAAATCGACTGGTCCCAGGTGCATCACGTCGGGGACGTCGCGAAGGCGATTCTCGAGAAGAAGCAACGCGAATCGGCCCCGCAAACGGCTCCGCCGCGCCCTGCGGTCCCGGCAGCAAGTGCTCCGGCACCCGCTCGTCCGGCCAGTGTGAGCACCGTTGCTCCCGTCGCGGCCCAGGCGGCTGCACCGACAGGGGGCCAAAGTGCAGTTCCAGCTGCGCCCGCAGCTCCTGTGGAGGCCAGGCCGGCGCCAAGGAAGATTGTTCCGCTGCCGCGCCAGGCGCCCAACGTGGTGGTGGCCCCGCCGCGTCCCGGTGTGGTGGCAGCAGCTCCCGTCCCCCAGACCCCGGCGATTGCCGCCAGGCCTCCGGTGGGGCCCGTGGTGGTCAAGCCCCCGGTTACGGCGACTCCGGCCTCTGCGGCGCCCGGTGCTCCGATTGAGGGGCGTCCAGTGGTGGCGCCTCCGGCCGCAGCCGCGAAGCCTCCAGCCGCGGCGGCGCCCAGTGTTGCCGCTGCTCCAGTGGCATCCATTCCGGTTCCGGCTGCAACGGCGAGCGCCAGCGCGGCCTCTTCGCCAGCGCCAAAAGAAGAACTTCCGCATGTCGCGGCAGCTGCAGAAGCTCCCGCGCCCGTCCGACCGCCGGCTCCTCCGCCGCGGCGGGTCATCATGCCGCAAACCGGCCCCCGTCCGGTCTACAGCGCACCTCCGCCAGCGCCGGCGCCCCCAGCGGGAGCAGCCGGAGCTGCGGGACCGGGTGGCATTCAGCGTGGGCGTCCGATTTTCGATCGCAGACCTGTGGGCGGTCCAGGAGGACCACGTCCAGGTATGGGTGGTCAGGGACAGCCGCCAGGCGCACGGCGGCCGATGCATCCAACCCGCTCCATGCCAGGCGGACCCGGGGGACCGGGTGGACCGGGCGGTCGTCCAGGCATGGGCGCGCGTCCAGGATTTGGCGCACGGCCAGGATTTGGCCAGCGTCCAGGGATGGGCGGCGCTCCGGCTCTGCCGCCTCCGGGTGAGGCGCCGCGTCCGGCACGTCCAGGCCCAAGGGGCCGTGGACGGCCACGCTACGAAAAGGTGAAGGAAGGCCCGATGAAGGGCTTTGCTCCTCCGTCCCGCATGGCGGCGCAGGTCCCCTCAGGACCGGTGCCGATCACGCGCACGATCACGGTGACGGAAGGGGTCAGTGTTAAGGATCTGGCTGAGAAGCTGGAGGTCCGCGGCAAGGATCTGATTGCGACCCTGCTGGTGCGAGGCGTGTTTGTCACCGTCAACCAGACGCTGGATGGGGAGTTGGTGAAGGACGTGGCGGCCCAGTTCGGGGCCGACGTGCAGGTGATCAGCTTCGAGGATCAGATGGCGAACGAAGCCATGGAGAGCATCCTCGCAACCGAGAACCCGGACGAACTGGAAGTGACGCGGCCGCCGGTGGTGACGGTGATGGGTCATGTCGACCACGGTAAGACGTCGCTGCTGGACGCGATCCGCGAAACCGACGTGGCAGGCGGCGAGGCTGGCGGAATCACGCAGCACATCGGCGCGTACAAGGTGAAGATCGGCAAGCCGGACTCGCCCGCGTTCGGGCGGGAAATCGTCTTTCTGGACACGCCGGGTCACGAAGCGTTCACACGGATGCGTGCGCGCGGCGCCAAGGTGACGGATATTGTCGTGATCGTGGTGGCGGCTGACGACGGCGTGATGCCGCAGACGCTGGAGGCGATTGACCACGCGAAAGCGGCGAACGTGCCGATGATCGTTGCGGTGAACAAGATCGACAAGCCTGAGGCACAGCCGGATCGCGTGAAAAAGCAACTGGGCGATCGCGGCCTGGTGCCGGAAGACTGGGGCGGCAGCACGGTCTTCGTGGATGTGTCGGCGAAGAAGCGAATCAATCTCGATCTGCTGCTCGAGATGATTTGTCTGGTGGCCGATCTGCAGACGCTGAAGGCAACGCCAAACCGGTCGGCTGTGGGCACCGTGATCGAAGCCAAGCTGGATCGCGGGCGCGGCGCGGTGGCGTCGGTACTGGTACAGAACGGCACGCTGAAGAACCAGGACAACTTCGTAGTAGGGAACACGTTCGGGAAGATTCGGGCGATGTTCGACGACCGCGGGCGCACAGTGGAGGAAGCCGGGCCGTCGACGCCGGTGGAGATCCTCGGATTGGAAGCGATGCCGGACGCGGGCGACACGTTCCTGGTGGTCAGCGATCGCGACAAGGCACGCGGCATCGGACAGTATCGCAAGATGCGCGAGCGCGAGGCGCAACTGGCCAAGTCTTCCCGCGTTACCCTCGAAGGGCTGGCGGATTCGATCAAGCAGGCAGGGATGAAGGAGCTGCCGCTGATCCTGAAGGGCGACGTAACGGGATCGGTGGAAGTGCTGGCCGATTCGCTGCAGAAGATGTCGACCGAGAAGGTGCGGATCAAGGTGATCCACTCCGGCGTGGGCGCGATCACCGAGAGCGACGTGCTGCTGGCCTCGGCGTCGAACGCGATCATTATCGGGTTCAACGTGCGACCGGAGCGCAAGGTTGCCGATCTGGCGGAGCAGGAAGAAGTGGAGATCCGGCTGCATTCGATTATTTACGAGTTGCAGGACGAGATCACCAAGGCGATGCTGGGCCTGCTGGAGCCGATATTCCGCGAGGCGCCGCTGGGCAGGGCGGAGGTACTGAACGTCTTCCGAATCCCGAAAGTCGGCACGATCGCCGGCTGCCGGGTGACGGACGGCGTGCTGCGCCGCGATGCCGAGGTGCGACTCATGCGCGACGGCGTGCCGGTCTTCAAGGGCAAGCTGGCGTCACTCAAGCGCTTCAAGGACGACGTGCGCGAGGTGACGAACGGCATGGAGTGCGGCGTGGGGCTCAACTCCAGCGACGTGAAGGTCGGGGACACGGTCGAGGCGTTCGTAACGGAGAAGATCGCGGCGGAACTCACCGCATCGTAAGAAAAGCGGCTGGCCATCGAATACTGACACGGCGCTCGGCGAAAGCCGGGCGCTTTTGTTTCGGCACGGAAGCAGAGAACCGGAGAGGATCATGGCAACGATTCGCTTGGCTGCAGACGACCGCGTGTTTGTGCTGACGGGGGCTGGCGTCAGCGCGGAGAGCGGGTTGAAGACTTTTCGGGATCAGGGTGGACTGTGGGAAGGCTACCGCGTGGAGGACGTGGCGACGCCGGAGGCATGGGAAGAGGACCCCGTCCGTGTGTGGCGCTTTTACAGTCAGCGGCGGAGGGATGCCCAGCGGGCTGAGCCGAACGCCGCACATCGGGCTCTGGCGGAAATGGAGCAGCAGATGGGGGAAAGGTTCTTCCTGTGCACGCAAAATGTCGACGACCTGCACGAGCGGGCGGGGTCGCAGCGCCTGGTCCATATGCACGGAGAGTTGTTTTCATCGCGCTGTGAACATCCCTGCGGCCGGAGCCCTTTTGCGGACGGCTCTCTCTATGAGTCGAAAGAGTCGATTGCGCGCTGCGCCTGCGGCGGCCGGATTCGGCCTCACATTGTGTGGTTCGGCGAAATGCCGCTGGAAATGGAGCGTATTCAGAAGGAGATCGGCCGCTGTACGGTGATGCTGGTGGTGGGGACGTCGGGAGCGGTGTATCCGGCAGCGAACTTTGTACGCTGGGCGGGGCCGCGGGTCCGGAAGTATTACATCGGCCCGGAAGAGCCGATGAACGGGGCGGCGTTCACGGAGATCGTGTTAGGGAATGCAGGCGAGCTTCTGCCCGGCCTGGTACTGACGGAATAACCGCTGCGATGCATCAACCGACAGGCTGAGAATCAGCGGTATTCCCTTCAGTCCGCACTTAGGCGGAAGGCGCTTCCTTCAATGCTGCCCGAACCCGGGCGACTTCCTGGCTGATGAAGCGCATGGCAAGGAAACACAGCCGGGGGGAGCCCTCGAGCAGATCCGAGACGCGCTGACTGGGAACAAATCCCAACTCCGCATCCGGTGCGGCTACCTCTGCGGTGAGGCTGTAGTGGCCCGTGAGGGTCGCAGGCAGACCGACAATTTCGCCTGGGCCCAGAATGCGGGGCGGATAAAGGTCGTTCGGAATGCCCAGGGAGAGGCGCACCGCCCCCTTGCGGACGATGAAGACGCCGGAAACCAGATCGCCGCTCTGGAAGAGTATTGCTCCCTCTTTCAGCGAAACGCCGGAAGCGATGCGATTGAGTTCGGAAACCAGATTAGCGAGGTCAAGTGACATAGTCGCCGGAAGGGGCTCGCCGCAGGTGTCATCTCCTGAGCCGCTCTTTTAAGTCTCGCTCAACTTCTGCGCGGAACATGTGACGCAGATCACAGACGCCCAGCTCCGGCCACCGTGGCGCGATTTGTCACTGTATTACGGCTCAGTGGCCGGAACCCGAGGTCGGGCCAGACATGGCATCGTTGAAGCTCCGGAAGAACTCGTCATACTTCGCATGGCCCTGTTCGGCGGCATAGCGCAGCGGGTGCACGCGCTGCACCAGGATCTCTTTCTGCTCGGGATGGTTGCGCAGAATATCGACGACTTCGGAGATGAAGTCGTTGAGGGGCATCGCGCGCGGATCCTGCGCCTGCCGCGTGCCCATCAACTCCGTCTGAACGTAGGGCGGCACCAGTTCGAGAACCTCGACATGGGTGTTGCGCAGCTGGTAGCGGAGCGACTGCGTCCAGGAATGAATAGCCGCTTTGGTGGCACAGTAGGTGGGCGTCATGGCCATCGGGACAAAGGCCAGGCCGGAGCTGACATTCATAATCGTGGAGTGTCTCTGCTTTTTCAGGTGTGGCAGAAACAAACTGATCAGGCGCAGGGGCGCCAGGAGATTCGTGGTGATCGTTTGATAGGCCACATCTTCCTGCTCGGGGCCGTCACTGAGATTCTCGGGTTTCATAATTCCGGCGTTGTTGATCAGGACGTTGACATCGGGGTAGTGGCGGACGATGTCGTCTGCGAACGCAGGCAGCGAATCGAGGTTCTGTACGTCGACCACCGCGGCGTGCATGCGCGGGTTATTGGCAACGATCTCTTCCATCAGTGCCTGACGCCGCCCGGTAATGATGACGTGATTACCGAGCTGATGGAAGGCCAGAGCCAGGGCGCGCCCAATACCCGAGCTACCGCCTGTCATGAGGATGGTATTGCCGGTTATCTGCATAGAACGAAGCTCCTTGTTTACCAAAATTGATGACGTATGCGCCGGTCAATATTCGGGAATCTCGATTCTGTCATAAAGGCTGCGACCCGCGGCGAGGTTGACGATCCACGGCCGGCTCATCAGGCGTACGGCTCCGTTTCGGAGGGAAAGAGC
Source organism: Acidobacteriaceae bacterium (assembly GCA_049585375.1). Taxonomy (GTDB): domain Bacteria; phylum Acidobacteriota; class Terriglobia; order Terriglobales; family Acidobacteriaceae; genus Palsa-343. Next base: position 5,829 of record JBAUZR010000619.1, on the reverse strand, counting down.
CAGAGCCGAGCGAGGGGCGAAGAAATCGACCATACGCAGCGCGGCTCTCTGTTTGCCCAGCACGAAGGGGCCGAATCGCTGCTGATAACGTGCGAATGCCCGGGTGGGATCCTCCGGGGAGCGAGAAAGCTCGCCGGCAAGGATGTAGGCCGCGACCATGGCCAGCGCCGAACCCTGGCCGGCCAGCAGCGAGACGCAGAAGGCGGCATCGCCCACCAGGGCCATACGCTCGCGGGACCAGGAACACGTTGCGGTTCCCATCCGGATCTGGCTCACTCGGTCAAAGTAAAGCTCGCTGGCAGTCTCCAGCGCATCCAGAATCTGCGGAACTTCCCAGGCGAGGCCGGCGAATCGGTGGCGCAGAAAAGCCTTCTGCTCTCCAAGTGTGGCGGGAATCGCAGGGTCCTTGTCCCGGAATGTGAACAGGAACATGGTGCGGTTGTCGCGCATGGAGAATCGAGCGATCTGCTTCCCGACCTGGGTGTGCATGACGTAGACCAGCTCATCACGAGGGCCATAGCCGGCCACCTGAAAAGCGGCTGCCTTGCAGCCTAGATATCGCTCAAAGCGCGCCTCGTCGCCAAAGGCAAGCTGGCGCACCCCGGAGTGAAGGCCGTCTGCGCCAATAACCAAATCAAACGTGCGTGTATCCCCGCTCTGGAAGCGCACGGTGACGTCTGTGTCCGACTGTGTCATTTGGGCGATGCAATCCCCGAAGATGGCTTCCACTCGCCCCTGCAGCGACCGATAGAGGCAGGCGGCCAGGTCTCCGCGAGCAATGCTGAGGAAGCGCCCCTGGGTGAGGTCGAAGAAGGCGCTGGTGGGCAAGGCGGCGATGGAGCGGCCGCGATCATCGACCACGCGCATCTCCTGCACCTTATAGCCGAGCGGCTCGAGGGCAGGGAGCAGCTGCATCCGGTCGGCAATGTCGAAGCCGGCGCCCCAGAAATCGATGATGTAGCCGCCGGTTCGGAGGCACGGCGCGGATTCGACCAGCGTTGGAGTGAATCCGTGATGCAGCAGCCACCAGGCGAGTGTGGGTCCGGCGATCCCGGCTCCGGCGATAAGAATCCGCATCTCGTTCAGGGTACGGCCTGGAGGAGCAGCACCAACGCTCTGGCTCAAGGCGTGGACAAAATTATGACAATAGATCGCAATGCGATGTAAAATAGATCGTGATGCGATCTTTATCCTCTGCTGCTTCGAACATGCTCCGCGGCCCGGGGCGCCTCAGCCAGGCCAACCTGCAGGATCTGGCACAGTTTCGTTATCAGCTGCGGCGCTTTCTGCGCTTCAGCGAAAAGGCGGCTCGCGCCTGCGGCGTGACCCCTCAGCAGCACCAGCTGATGCTGGGGATTGCCGGGTTTGCCGAGGGTGGTTCGGCAACCATTTCGGAGCTGGCGGAGTTTCTGCAGGAGCGGAACAACTCCGTCGTCGGTCTGGTGGAGCGCGCGGCGCAGAGCGGACTGGTGCGACGCGAAAGTGGTGCGCAGGACCGGCGGCAGGTGATCGTTTCGCTGACTCCGCGGGGCGAGGAGATTCTGGCGGAATTGAGCGAACTGCACCTGGATGAGGTGCAGCGAATGCGTGCGGGGTTTCTGGCCGGGAAGACCCTGGATCAGTTCGCGGCTGCGGGAGGCAGGATACGCCGGGCTGGACGAAAGGCGACGGCATGAGCCGGCCGCTTTTCAGGCGCAGCCTCGAATCCGAATCGCGGGTGTCCGTTCTGCGCAAGAGGGTACACGCCCGGTTGACGCGTCATCCGCTGCTGCGGCGATTCCTCTCCCTGGTTCGTGAAGACCTGACGGTGGTCTATGAGCGTGACCTCCGCAAGTGGCTGATAGTGGCGCCGATCATCGGAGTTATCACCGGGCTCGCCATCACGGCGATCGCCGTAGTCATCCTGAAACTGATGTGGCCGCCGATCCTGGAGTACTACCTGCATCATCACTGGGCGATTGTGCCTGGGCTGGTTCTGGGCTGCGCCATCGCGGGGCTGATCATGCAATATCTGACCCCGGATCCTGACGAACACTCGACGGAAGAAGTGATCCGGTCCTACCACGAGCATGAAGGCCGGATCGACGTGCGGTCGTTCGTTCCGAAGATCGTGGCCGCTGTCGCCACAGTCGGATTCGGCGGGAGCGCCGCGCTGGAAGGACCCAGCATTTATGGCGGCGGGGCGATTGGGTCCTGGCTCTGGATGCGGTTGGCATCCCTGCGAGGAAGCTCGGCAGGGGTCCCGTTTCTGCGGCGATTGCGGCTGACGGATCGCGACCGGCGCATTATGCTCATCTGCGGTGCAGCCGCGGGCATGTCCGCCGTTTTTCGCGCGCCGCTGACCGGCATCGTCTTCGCGCTGGAGATGCCCTACCGCGACGATCTGGCGCATGAGGCTCTGGTGCCGTCGCTGCTCGCCTCCGTAGTCGCCTATGTGACGCTCAGTTCATTCCTGGGGGCAGCGCCGCTGTTCAACTTTGGCGGTTCGCAGACATTCACGCGGCGCGACCTTTACTGGAGCGCGCTGCTGGGGCTGTTGATCGGGCTGCTGGCGATGGTGTTAGTGATCACGTTTAGGCGCGTCCGGACGTTCTTCATCCATTGGCGGCGGCCACACTGGATAAAGCTGGCACTCGGCGGGTTGCTCACCGGCTTGTGTGGGTTCCTGTTTCTGCGAATCTATCCGGGAAACCTGGTGCCGCTGGGACCGAACTACGAGGCGGTAGACACGGTCCTGAACGGCCATCACGCTACCGCACAGCTTCTGGTATTCAGTGGTTTGAAGCTGGCAGCGACGCTGTTTACCCTGGGCGCCGGCGGAGTCAGCGCGATGTTTGTACCGCTGTTTCTCACCGGCGGCAGTCTGGGTACGGCGTTTGCGCAGTCAATTGCGCACAGCCCAGCGACGGGGCTGTATGCGGCCGTCGGCATGGCGTCGTTCCTGGCGGCCGGCTACAAGACTCCGCTGGCGGCCGTGGTGTTTGTGGCCGAGGCGACGGGGGGCCACGCGTTTATCGTCCCTGCGCTCATTGGCGCCGCGGTAGCCTACGCTGCTTCCGGAGATGCGTCCGCCTCGGGCGATCAGCGTCTGCACGCCGGCGTACGGGTGCAGGAGTTCGAGGCCTGAGCGGGTTGGCCGGTTCGAGTCCGGTTTCGGCTATGCTGGGTGCCATCGAGAGGTGCACACGATGGCCATAGAAGTACGCGGCCTGACTCCCCTGGTGCAGGTCTACGATATGCCGACATCGGTGCGGTTCTACCGCGATCAGCTTGGATTTGAGATCGTGAGCACGTCTCCGGTGCTGGGCAAGGACCGCTTCCACTGGGTGCTGCTGCGGCTGGGTAAGACGGAGCTGATGCTCAATACAGCGTATGAATCCGACGACGAGCGGCCAGTTCCGCCGGATCGCGCGCGGATGGCCGCGCACGGGGATACAGTCCTGTATTTCGCGTGTCCGGATGTGGAGGCCGCATTTGAGGAATTGCGCGAGAAGGGTGTGGCCGTGAGCATGCCCAGGGTGGCACCTTACGGGATGAAGCAGATGTCTCTGCGCGATCCTGACGGATACGAACTGTGTTTTCAGTGGCAGTCGGACGAGTAAGGGTCGGGGCTCGCGCCAGGTCGGGGAGCGAGATAAGTTGCCAACCCTCCATCTCTCCCGGTAGCGTATAGAGTTTTCGCGCAACCGCCGTTCGCCGGCGGTCCGTTGCTGCGTTCCGGTTCTCGACAGGAGGAAATGGATGGCTCGTACGGAGCTCAGGTACCAGTCTGGTTTTGGCAATGAGTTCGCCACCGAAGCAGTTGCCGGGGCTCTGCCCCATGGGCAGAACGCGCCACAGAAGGCGCCCCTGGGCCTTTACACGGAGCAATTGAGCGGGACGGCCTTTACCGCGCCACGCGCGACGAACCGGCGCACATGGACCTACCGCATTCGGCCGTCGGTGACTCACAAACCGTTTTCGGAAACGGGCAGCGGTCTGTTTCGCAGCGGTCCCTTCAATGAGCTGCCAACGCCGCCCAACCAGATGCGGTGGAATCCCGTCCCCATGCCGGACAAGAAGACGGATTTTGTAGAGGGCATTGTCACCCTGGGCGGCAGCGGCGATCCAGCGCTTCAGGTCGGTGTTGGCATTCACGTCTATGCAGCGAATACGTCGATGAAGGGTCGCTATTTCTACGACGCCGACGGCGAGATGCTGATCGTGCCGCAGCAGGGAAAACTGGCAGTGCACACTGAACTTGGCATTCTGGGGGTCGCTCCTGGAGAAATCTGTGTTGTTCCGCGCGGCATGAAGATGCGCGTCGATCTCGAAGGCCCGTCGCGTGGGTACATCTGCGAGAACTACGGGTTAACGTTTCGATTGCCCGATCTGGGGCCGATCGGCGCAAACGGGCTTGCCAATCCCCGCGATTTTCTGGCGCCTGTGGCGGCTTACGAGGACCGCGAAGGAGACTTTCGCATCGTTGGGAAGTTTCTGGGGCGCATGTGGGAGGCGAAAATCGACCATTCGCCGCTGGATGTGGTGGCGTGGCACGGGAACTATACGCCGTACAAGTACGACCTTGCCCGCTACAACTGCATCAACAGCGTCAGCTTCGACCATCCCGATCCGTCGATCTACACGGTGATGACCTCGCCCTCATTGCTGCCTGGAACCGCCAACGTGGATTTCGCGATCTTTCCGCCGCGCTGGCTGGTGGCCGAGCACACCTTCCGGCCGCCGTGGTTCCACCGCAACATGATGAACGAGTTCATGGGGCTGGTCTTCGGCGAGTATGACGCGAAGGCCGAGGGTTTCCTGCCCGGCGGCGCCAGCCTGCACAACTGCATGTCCGGGCACGGGCCTGACGCTGAGACCTGGGAAAAGGCCAGCCACGCGGAGCTAAAGCCGGTGAAGCTGGACAACACGCTGGCGTTTATGTTCGAGACCGGGCTGCCGGTACGTCCCACACGATTTGCACTGGAGACAAAGATTCTGCAGCATGAATATTACGAGTGCTGGCAGGGGTTGAAGAAGCACTTCAAAGCGCCGAAGAAATAGACCAACAGGAGCACCCATGAGCGCGGCCGAAGCGCTGCTGCGACGTGTCGTCGACTACGCCGGTCTGTTTCCGCCGGCGGCTCTGGACATGGAGGCGGCGGTCCGCAATTATCAGGATTATCTGCAGGGCGAACACGAGTGGATGCTGGGATCGTTTGTGGTCGCCGCTGCGCGCCTGGACGAATTTGCAACGGCTTTTGAAAACGTGTGCTGTGGAGAGCGCGAAAGGCCCTGGACGCTCAGCATTGTCTGTGTGGGCGAAATGGCGGAGGATGCGCGGCGGATTGCGGATTTTCGTCAGGGTGCCGTCTTTATCGGTAGCCTCGAGACCAAAGCGGGGGATCCTCGTTCAGCGGAGGAGACATTGGAGCGCCTGCCGGCGGCGCGGGCGCGCTTCGTGGAGTTTGCTCCCGCGCGCGCCGCGGAGATGCTCCCGGTCCTCGCCGACCATGGAGCGCGGGCGAAGCTCCGCATGGGCGGTGTGACTCCTGAGACGATTCCGGACGTGGAGAGTGTGGCGCAGTTCCTCAGGGCCTGTATGAAGGAACGCATGCCGTTCAAAGCGACCGCGGGCCTGCATCATGCCATCCGGGCTGTCCACGCCTTAACCGGCAAGCCCGATTCCGCGCGCGCGCCGATGCACGGCTTTCTCAATCTGTTTCTTGCTGCGGCGCTCGCTTATCTAGGCGCGGATGAACAAGCGATCATTCGCACTCTTGCCGAGGAAGACGCGTCGGCGTTCCGAATGGATGATGAGTTGATTCTCTGGCATGACCACACCCTCAT
>JBAUZR010000618.1:0-6889 GCA_049585375.1 Acidobacteriaceae bacterium | reverse complement strand
ATTTCCTTTCCCGGAGACGCAAGGTCCCGCTTACAAAAAATGAGATTAGATAACACCGGTAATAATGTCAATAGCGGTGTCGCAATATTTGCGATATTTTGAAACAGAGGTTTTATGCGCGCGGCTTCCTCCCAGGTGCAGCAGCAGGGGCAGGACCAGATGCAGGACTGGATCGACGGATTTCTGTTCGTGGCGAACATACCGATCCTCGATCTCCTGAATACGAAACCGGTGCTGGCCGGCGGTCCCACTGAACTGCTCCCGGATGTTCGCGCGCTCGAGCGATGGTTGATCGCCTCGCGCATGGTGATGGCCCACGCTGCGAAAGCCACACTCCGCAGCTGGCGTCAGTCCGCAGAAGCCGATGCATTCCTGCAGCGTCTCATCGCGTTCCGGGAGAAGTTGCGCGAGGCCGTTCTTCGGATTGAGAGCGGGGCGGCGCCGGCGGATGACTTCCTCGCCGAGGTCAATTCACTCCTGCTGCAGCATCCACTCCCCGCACTGCTGCACAAGCGGGACGGACAAATCCTGCGCGAGACTGCGTTCGAACTTCACCGGCCAGCCGATCTTTGGGCCCCCATCGCGGCGGCCACCGCCGACCTTCTTGCCCACTCGGACTCCTCCCGCATGCGCAAGTGCGAATCGTGCGTCGTCCACTTCTTCGACACCAGTAAGAAAGGCTCACGCCGCTGGTGCAGCATGAACATTTGCGGCAACAAGGTCAAAGTCGCTGCTTATCAGAGGAGGAAGCGCGCCAGGGAACGGCGAGCGAAATAGCGGGAGGGCCAGATCTCTACTGGCCGATGACGTCCACCGCAACAGGTGCGTTCCGCGGCGGAAAGCACGTGTTGGTGTCGCATGCCTGGTAGCGCAGCGCCGCCTGTACCAGATGATTTCCCTTTTGCGTTGTCAGGTGCATCTTCAGCACGAAGTCGCCCGAGTAAACACTCAGTTTTTCCTGCGGGTCCAGTGGAAACGCGTAGTCCGACCCCGGCGGAAAATCCACGGCGCTGATGTTCACACCATTCGGCTCCGCGGCGATCAGTTCGGTCCGGATCAGGCTCTTCTGCCGCGGCTCATGTGAGTTGATGTGCAGTCCGGAATTGATGCGGAAATGCAGCTCGATCGTCTGCGGCTTCCCCGCCGGCAGCGTTATCTGCTGCGGATAGAGGAAGTGCACCAGCTGATTGTCGGCCGGCTTCAGGCTGGAACTGGTCTGCCACGGCAGCTTTTGACCCGCCGCCAGCAGCGCGCCCGCCAGGAGCGCCACGATTGCCACCGCGCGCTTCATGAGGACGCTCCGCTGTGGATGGCCTTCTGGATATCGGCTTCGATTACGTCGCGCGGCGCCAGGCCCACGGTCGAGGCCACGATCTTGCCGTTCTTATCGATAAAGAACGTCGTCGGCAGCGCATCGAGTCCACCATAAGAATTGGCAATCGAATCGGCATCGATCAGCACAGGGTAATTCATGTGCATTTTCTGAACGAAATCCGCGATGTCCCGCTTCTCGGTGAACAGCTTCGCGGGATCATCCTTGTCGAGGTCGTCGGCGGAGACACCCAGGATCTGCAGTCCCTGGCCCGCGTACTGATCGTGCAGCTTCTCGAACCACGGAATCTCGACCTTGCACGGTCCGCACCACGTCGCCCAGAAGTCCACCACCAGCGGATGACCGCGGAAGCTGGCCAGCGATATCTTCTTACCGTTGACGTCGGCGAGTGTGAAGTTTGGCGCGATCTTCCCGTTCATGCCGGTGGTGTCCTCATCGGCTTCGTCGGCTGTCTCGGTCACAGCTTCGGCGGACGCATCCGGCGCGCCCTGCGCCGAGCCGTCTTCCGGCACCAGCGTCATTTTCATCATCTGCGCCTGCGCCTCGGCTGCGCGCCGGCGCTGGAGGTAGTTCATCACCCCCGCTGCAATCATCAGCCCGAGCGCCACCACCATCGCCGTCAGGACCAGGATATTCCGCCGCAATGCCATAACCTCTGTTCTCTATTCTATGGGAACCCGGCAGCGGACCGGTGGTAGCATCAGGTGTTTCAGACCATGAGCGACGTCCACACGCCGGCGCAACTCGTTCGGATCGAAGCGGAAGCGCTGCTGGGCCTGGCCCAGCGCCTCGACGGGCCCATGGCCGGCGATTTCGAGCGCGCCGTCGATCGCATCCTTGAGTGCGGCCAGGTGCGCGGCCGCGTGGTGGTTACCGGCATGGGCAAGAGCGGCATCATCGCCCAGAAAGTCGCCGCCACGCTTAGCTCCACGGGCAGCCCGGCACTCTTCCTTCATCCTGCGGAAGCCGTTCACGGAGACCTCGGCATGATCACCGAAGGCGACGTGGTGATCGCGCTCTCCGCCAGCGGCGAGACGGAGGAGATTTTGCGCCTGCTGGCGACGATCCAGCGCATGGGCAACGCGCTGATCTCGTTTGTCTGCGATGTGCATTCGACTCTCGCCAGCACCAGCGACGTTGCTCTCGACTGTTCGGTTTCCGCCGAAGCCTGTGGCCTGGGACTTGCGCCCACCGCCTCCACCACGGCCATGCTGGCCCTCGGCGACGCTCTGGCCATTGCCGTCTCACTGCGCAAAGGTTTCCGCGCCGAGGACTTCGCTGCACTCCACCCTGGCGGCAAGCTGGGCAAACGGCTGGCCACGGTTCGCCAGTTGATGCATTCGGGCGATGCGATCCCGCGGGTCGATGTCGCCACGCCAATGACCGAAGTCATCTACACGATGTCCCGCAAGAAGTTGGGCATGACGACGGTGGAGCGCGACAGCAAACTGGCCGGCGTTATCAGCGATGGCGATCTGCGGCGCCTGCTGGAGTCCGACGGGCCGGACGGCCTGCGCAGGACCGCCGGCGATGTCATGAACCCGTCGCCCAAAACCATCTCCGGCAACGAGTTGGCGGTTCGCGGCCTGCACACCATGGAGGAGAAGAAGATTACCTCACTGATCGTCGTGGATGAGGAGAACAGAATTGAAGGCGTGCTCCATCTCCATGATCTTTGGGGCACGGAATTGATCTGATGCTTCTCAGGAGTCCACTACCGGCTGGGCAGCGTCTAATGGACAGAAGATAGGATGGGTTCTATGCGGCCCCTGATCTTGAAACGGCTCTCCAGTTTGCTGACCTCCGGTGTTGTGGCCGGGTTTCTGATCGCTGGTTCCGCGGCGTTCGCGCAGCATGGCGGCTATGCCGGACACGGCGGCTTTGCCGGACACGCCGGCGGCTTCTCCTCCCGCGGCTTCAGCGGATCGATTACGGGCTTTCCTGGACAAATCTCCACCCTGGCTCCGCACGCCATTACCATGCCGGGACGGGCGGTCTTTGGCGCACCCGCCCATGCCTTCGCCCCTGGATTTGTACCCAGCTGGACGGGGTCGCAGCCTGCATGGAGCAATCGTGGAGGTTGGCGGGACGGCGGCGATCGCCGCGACCGTGGCTATGGGCGCAATGGTTATGGTTACGGCGTGGGCTATCCGTACTATGGCAGCTCGTGGGAGCTGCTGCCGTACGATCTCGGATATTCCGACGTCACCGGAGACGATGGCGACGATAGTGCGGCCCAGCAGGGCAGTGCGCAGAACACGGTTGCTGCTCCACCTCCGGATTCCGGCTACCGGCCGGAGTATCCAGGATATGAAGGAGACCCGTACCCGGGTCAGCAGGCTTACGCAGCCCCTCCTGCGCCGGCGGCGCCCATCGCCCCTGAGCCTGAGCTAACGCTGATCTACAAGGATGGACACACGCAGGCGATCCACAACTACGTGCTGACTGCGAGCGATTTGGTGGTTTTGGACGAAGCCGCTGCCGGGCGTCAGCAGCGCATTCCTCTGAGCGAGCTGAACCTGCCGGCTACCGAGGAGGCCGCGCAGCAGGCTGGACTGGACTTTTCGCCGCCCGCTTAGCCTCGAGAGGTTTTTTCCTGCGTGAGCGGCCCCCAGTCCCGAGCTGTTGCTGTAGCCGAAGCCAGCAACCGTTCGTACGCCGCATAGACCTTTTCAAAGACGCTGTCCCAGGAGGCGGCCAGGGCGAAGGTGCGAGCCGCGTGCCGCATTCTCGCGTGCAGGGCGTCGTCGCGCAGAATCCTGGCAATGGCCGCGGCAAATTCTTCATCGTGGGCGATACAGCCGGTCCGGCCTTCCTGCACCAGCGAGCGAGGGCCACCGTCGGGCGTGACCACGGCGGGCACTCCCGAAGCCATGGCCTCGAGCACGACATTGCCGAAGGTGTCAGTGTGCGACGGGAAGACAAATACGTCCATCCCTGCATAGGCCCGGGCCAGGGCTTCGCCGCGCAGGACCCCGGTAAACTCGGCGCGGGGCAGGTGCTCCCGCAGCCAGGCTGCCTCGGCTCCCTGGCCGACGATGCGGAAGCGAAACTTCGTAATCCCTATACGTTCGAGTTCGCGCTGAATGCGGGCCAGCAGCGCCACATTCTTCTCCACGCTCAGACGCCCGACGAAGCCCAGAATGAAATCCGAATCCGCGGCTTTGCGTTCGCGGTGCTGCGGGGAAAACAGCTCGGTATCGACGCCGCGCTGCATCAGGTGACAGGGACGGCCTGTCTCCTGCTCCAGCAACTGGCAGAGGTCTGGGTTGGGCGCGAAGAGAACCTGAGCCCACTTGTAGAGAATCGTGGCGATGGTGAGAGCCACACGCTCAATGCAGCGGGCGCCGGCTACCGATTGCGGGGACGGCAGGTGCTCGAGGAGCCAGTGCGACCGTGTGGCTGCATATTCATGCAGATTGGTGTGCCAGGAGGCGGCCAGGGGAATCCGCAACCAGCATGCCAGCAGCGCTCCCACGATGCCGATCTCGCTGGGGCCGGTGATATGCACGATATCCGGGCGAAATGCGCGCAGCGTTCGGATCACCAGCGGCAGATGCCGGAGCCAGACAGGATCAAGACTCAGATCCTTATCGAGCGGGACCGACAGCAGACCGCGCGGCAATTCGAGCGTCGTCAAAGCGCCTTCGGTCTCGATCGTCTGGTGTCGGTTGCCGGCGCGCACACAAAGGAAGGGCAGCTGTCGCCGCCGGGCAAAGTCCACGAAATGCCGGGAAGTGTGCGCAACGCCGTTCACCTCGTGAAACGAGTCGGGAAAATACGCGACCCGGATCGAGGAACTGGGGGGCGGCGCGAGGGCGGAGAGGGCGTTCAAAGGTGAGCGCCTGAGCTAGCTGGCCACATCTTCCCCGAGGGACAGTTTCAGTTCCCGGGATTCGCTCCACGCCAGGCGCAGACCGTCGGAAACGGGCCGGCTGCCCATCAGTCGCACCCCGCGGATGATCATCGTCATCCAGGCAGGCGCGGAACCGGAGGGCCAGAGTTCGCTGAGGGGCCTGACCACGCCGGCGGCGTCCGGATGCCAGACCCGCTCGTCCCAGGTTCGGGAGCCGAGCGGGAATTCGGGATAATCGCGGATGGCATCGAGCGTCGATTCCAGAATGCGGTGCTTCCATGGCTGCGCGTACTGAGGCAGGAAGAGCACGTGGCTGCGGTCCTCGTAGCGGATCTCGTGAACGAAGTCGGTGAAATTGGTCGCGCGCGACAAATTTACGTTGGCATTCGGCTCAAGGCCGTGACGGTCGCCGCCCGAGATCAGCAGTTTGTTCCATTGCTGCGCCAGGCGCTTCACCGCTCGATTTTCGCCCCAGTGGCGCAGTCCGTTCAGCTCCAGGGCATGGATGAACGTGTGGTTCCGGTTGAGGAATTCCTGCACGCGCTGGGCAGCCCTCTCTGCGCCGATCAGGTAGAGGTCCCACATCGGATGATTGAAGACGATCAGGACATTGGGCAGGTCGTGCAGCGCCGCCAGAATCTCGGTGAGGCGCTCTTCGTCCGGATGGGCGGTGTATTCCGCGAAGGTCTTCATCCAGGAGGCGCCGGTATCGCTGGGCAGGTTGTGAATGCCGAGGTGGAACGACTGATCGCCGCCAAAGGGCGCGCTCCATTCCACAGAAACGGGAATGTGCCGCGCGGAAGCGACGGTGCGCAGCAGCATCGGAGCAGCGATGGTGTCGTGATCGGTGATGGAAACCAGAGGCGTCAGCCCGAGCTTTTCGATCTGGCCGTTCTCCAGATCGAAGGCCAAACGCGGCGTCAGGGGTGGAGTCCAGTAGGCGGCGGCGTAATCGACGGGGAGATGGTGGCGCTCTCGAGACTGCCGCTCATATCGCGCCAGGATGGGGCGTAGCAGCGGGTATTGGTTTCCCAGATTGGCCAGGAAATCGAGGGTTTCTTTGGATTGATTGGTGTGGCTATGCAGCGAGACGCCGGTCGAAGAGTCGCGGGCGGCGTCGAGTTCTTTCCACAGGCAGGAGATGCGGCGCAGACCAGTCATGGTGTCCCTCCCGAGTCGTTCTCCTGGGACCAGTATTCGGGATGCACCATGAATGAGGCATTACGGGCTCAACAAAGGTGGGTCAAATGCGAGCCTGTAACCGGGAGGGTAACGTTACTCGCGCCCATTCCTAAGAGAATAAATTGTTGAATCTATGTTATTTAATGGTGCTATTAGCGGCGCGTTTGCGCGATGTCCGGAAGCTCCCCTTCCGATTCCCGATCGAGATGATTGTGGGTGAGGCCGTCGCGCAGAATTTCAAAAGCGCGCTCGGGTGAATCGGTGAAATCGAAGAGCTCGCGATCGCGCGGGGAGATGGCGCCCTTATCCACCAGAACGTCGAGGTTCAGCACCTGCTGCCAGTACGAGGAGCCATAGAGCACCACGGTGATCTTCTTGGCCAGCTTCTGGGTCTGCGAGAGGGTGAGGATCTCGAACATTTCGTCGAGGGTGCCGAAGCCTCCGGGAAAGACCACCAGCGCCTTGGCCAGGTAGGCGAACCAGTACTTGCGCATGAAGAAGTAATGGAACTCGAAGTT
>JBAUZR010000617.1:0-5343 GCA_049585375.1 Acidobacteriaceae bacterium | reverse complement strand
AGGTGCGCAAGCGCCACGCCGCCAAAGCCAAAAAGGCCGCCGCCTCCTCCGCGGCAGTCAACGCCCCCGCGGAGATGCCTCAGCCATTCCCGCCGGCCAGCGCAGAAGCAGCTTCCGTGGCGCTGTCGCAGCGCACCGAACCGGCTGAAGTCGCTCGCTAGATTTCCCTGGAATCCTACTGCCCGGCGTTACACCGCGACCGTGAACGTCTCTTCGGTCCGCGTCACCGCGCGATAGAGGGTATCGCGTTCCACCGGCACCCGTCCGGCCGCTGTAATCAGCCGCATCAGGTCCTGCCTGCGCATGCCCTGCGGCGTCGTCGCCCCGGCATCGTGGTAGATCTTCTCCTCGATCACCGTGCCGTCGATGTCGTCCGCCCCAAAGCGCAGCGCGATCTGCGCGATCTTCGCTGTCATCATCTGCCAGTACGCCTTGATGTGCGGGAAGTTGTCCAGCAGCAGCCGTCCCACTGCGATCTGCCGGATATCCGTCAGCCCCGTTGTTCGCGGCAGGTGATCCAGCGGCGTGTTGTCGGGATGAAACGCCAGCGGAATGAACGTCTGGAACCCGTGCGTCTCGTCCTGCAGCGCCCGCAGCTTCAGCATGTGATCGACCCGGTCTTCGTCGTTCTCAATATGCCCGTAGAGCATCGTCGCGTTCGACTTCAGCCCCAGCTGATGTGCCGCCCGCGCCGTCTCCAGCCACTCGCCGCCATCGATCTTGTGGTCGCAGATGATGTGCCGCACCCGATCCGCAAAGATCTCCGCGCCGCCGCCGGGCAGGGAATCCACGCCCGCGTCCCTCAGCTTCACCAGCGTCTCGGGAATCGTCAGCTTCGCCCGCTTCGCGAAGAATGCCACCTCCACCATCGTGAAGGCCTTGATGTGCACCAGCGGAAAGCGCACCTTCAAACCACTCACCAGGTCGAGGAAATATTGCAGCGGCAGATCCGGATGCAGCCCGCCCACAATGTGGAATTCCGTGACCGCTTCGCTGTAGCCGGAGGCCGCCGTCTCCCAGGCCTGCTCCAGCGCCATGGTGTAGGAGCCGTCCGAGCCCTTCGTTCGCCCAAACGCGCACAGCCGGCACGCCGCCACGCACACGTTGGTGGGATTGATGTGGCGATTCACGTTGAAGTACGTCACGTCGCCATGCATCCGCTCGCGCACGGAATTCGCCAGCCAGCCCACCGCCAGAATGTCGCTGGATCGGTACAGGGACAGCCCATCCTCGCCGCTCAGGCGTTCGCCGGCGATCACCTTATCGCCAATAGGCAGCAACTGCGGATCGTCGGTCTGGAACGGGTGCTCTCTCATCTCTTCCTATGATAATCCAATGGATACGCGGCCTCTTCTCCCGCTCGGCCCGCCATTCGCGGGTGATACCATTCCTTCAGATTCTCCGATTTCCTTCTCTTCATCTTGCGAAGGCTCTCCTGGATAGATATTGATTGCGCCCACGAATTCCATGGCTGGTCGCCCTGCTGCTGTCCTCTGCTCTGACCTCTCTCCAGGCGGCTCAGCCGCAAAGGCCCGCGACCTTTCCCGCCGTCTCCGGTTACACCCTCAATAAGGACAAAGTCACCTTTCCCTCCGGCATGCAGGGTCAGATCGACCTGCTCCTTATCTCCTTCGCCCCGGAACAGCAGAAAGAAATCGACTCCTGGCTCCCCGCCGCCCAGGCCCTCCAGCATACGAATTTTCAGTTTCGCTGGTACGAGCTCCCCATTTCGAACCGGGAAAACTTCGTCTTCCGCTGGTGGCAGGCATCCTCGATCCGCAGCGATCAAACCGACCCCGAAACCTGGCCCTGGATCGTGCCCCTCTTCGTCGATCGCCACACGTTCCTGCAGGATCTCGCCATCCCTAATGAAAAGCAGGTGGTCGCCCTGCTCGTGAATCGCCAGGGCCAGATCCTCTGGCGCGCCTCCGGCCCCATGACCCCGGACAAACGTGCCAGCCTCATGACCGCCGCTGCAACCGCTCACTAAAGCCACAGTCCGGGATTCGCCGGTTAGAATGCTCTGGGGTGTAAGGGGCTCCACCCGTCCGTACATAAACCGGATATGTCGGCGTGGACAGGCTCTGTACTTGAATCCGGTGTAACAACCTGTTAACGGAGAGCAGCCCCGACTGTGTTATCGCAGGCTTTTGCCTTTCTAATCCCTAAACTCTGATCCCTAAACTCTGCTCTTCTTCTTCCTCCTCGCCGCAATCAGCTTCTTCTTCTCCCCGGCAGTCATCGCCAGCACCGCCTTCGTCCGCTTCGGCAGCTTTTCGTAGACCAGATCCCGCGCATGACACAGGTGCTCGCGCAGCTCCGCCACCGGCAGCGTGTTCCATCGCTCAATCGCTACCCAGTGCGCCCGCGCCAGGTACGGAGCGGGGAACACGCCCTCCCTCTCCACCAGCTCCGCAAATCGCTCCGGCCCTGCCGCGAACGACAGTACGCCGTGATGATCAGGCGTCAGGCTGGCCAGCGCGAACATCTTGCCGCCAATCGCCTTGTCGCCTACCCAGAAGACAAGATTGTCGCCCCACTGCATCCTCTCCTCCGCATCCGGCAGCGACAGCAAAAATACGCGCAGACTCTCGGCGTCCATGCGTCCAGCATAAGTCGGCCAGGCGTGCCCGGTGCCAAACAAAAAGGGCGAGATCCTCTCTCGCCCCTAACCTCTAAACTCTAATCCCTAACCTCTGCTCTTACTCTGCTTCTGCCAGATACACCCCAAACCACCCGCGACCGTCCGTCCAGTCCCGCCGCACCGTAAATCCCGAGCGTGCCAGCAGGGAAGTCGCCGAATCCCGTGTGAATTTGTAACTGTTCTCCGTGTGAATACTCTCGCCGCGGCGGAAGCTCACTGTCAGATCCAGCGCCGGAATCGCCACCTCCTGCGCCACCAGGCTTTCCAGGTGCATCTCCACCCGCGCCTCCCGCTCGTTCCATACCGCCCGGTGCCGGAACAGCCGCGGCCGAAAGCGGGCGCCCAGCTCCCGGGCGATCCGCACCAGCACATTCCGGTTGAACTCCGCCGTTACGCCTGCACCGTCGTTATAGGCTCGCAGCAGCGTGGTCCGATCCTTCACATGGTCCACACCCATCAGCAGCAGGTCCCCCGCGGACAGCCGCTGCCGCAGCTGCCGCAGCAGCGCCACTGCTTCCGGTGGATCGAAATTCCCGATGCTCGACCCGATGTAGAGCACCAGCCGCCGGCATCCCCCCGCCTCCATCGCTGGCAAGTCGCACGTGTAATCCGCGACGGTGGGGTTCACCGTCACCTGCGGCAGTTCTTCGCCGATGCGCCGCCGCGCCTCCTCCAGCGCGCTCTCGGAGATGTCGATCGGAATGTACGTGACCCGCTCCTGCCGGCGCACCGCGGCGCCCAGCAGCACACCGGTTTTCGTGGCCGTCCCCGCCCCCAGTTCCAGGATCGTCAGCTGCCTCGTTCCCGCCGCTTCCAGAATCTCGTCCGCGCGCTCGGCAAGAATCCCGTGCTCGGTCCGCGTCAGGTAGTATTCCGGCAGTTCGGTGATCGCTTCAAACAGCTCTGATCCACGCTGGTCGTAGAAGAGCCATGGCGACAGCCGCTTGGGCATCGCAGTCAGCCCGCGATAGACTTCCGCCCCCAGGGGCGTGCTGGCTGCCTCCGGCAGGCAGGGAAGGGATGAAAGAGCATGCATGAAACTTCGTGCCTCCGGTGTTAGTGGCTGGCCAGCCGCACGCCGGAGAACTGCCAGCGGGTCGCGGGCGGAAAGAAATTGCGGTACGTCGCACGGATGTGAGAAGCAGGCGTTGCCACCGATCCACCGCGGAGCACCATTTGATTGCACATAAACTTGCCGTTGTACTCGCCCAGCGCTCCGGGGAGCGGTGAAAATCCCGGATACGGCAGGTACGCGCTCGCCGTCCACTCCCATACGTCCCCAAAGACTCCGTACACAGGTTCCAGTTTGGATGCGCCCTCAGCCGGCTGCGGATGAAACTTTTCTCCCTCCATGAAATTCCCCGCTACCCGCGCTCCGGCCGCCGCGGTCTCCCACTCGGCTTCGGTCGGCAGCCGCTTGCCCGCCCAGCGCGCATACGCGTCCGCCTCGAAATAGCTCACGTGGCAAACCGGCGTCGCCAAAAGATCTTCCAGCGAAACCTGCCCCCCCAGCGTGAACACTTCCCAGCCGCCCGCCTCCGCCTTCCGCCAGTAAAGCGGCGCCTGCCAGCGCTCGTTCTGCACCGTCGTCCAACCCTCTGACAGCCACAGCTCCGCCCGCGCGTACCCGCCGTCCTCCACGAACGCCAGATACTCCGCGCACGTCACCGGCCGCGATGCCAGCCGAAATGGCTCGGTGAACACCTTGTGCCGTGGCGTCTCATTATCGAAGCAGAAATCGCTCCCTCTATACCCGATCTCCACCAGGCCGCCCGCAAAATCCACCCATTCCAGTGGCGCAACCTGGCGCGATCCAGCGCCGATCCCACCCTCCGAATACACCGGATGCAGGGGGTCCGACCAGAACGCGTGCTTGACGTCTGTCAGCAGCAGCTCCTGGTGCTGCTGCTCATGGTTGAGTCCCAGCACCACCCGCGTCCGCACCTCGTCCGGTATGTCGCCGGCCGTCAGCCCCTCCATCGCCGCATCCACGTACCGGCGATACGCCAGGATCTCCTCCGCCGTCGGACGCGAGAACGACGCACGCAGCTTCTTCTCCGGCTGCGCCGACACTGCGTTGTAGTAGCTGTTGAACAGCCATAGGAAATCGGGATGAAACGGCCGATATCCCGGCATAAATTCTCGCAGCAGGAACGTCTCGAAAAACCACGTCGTGTGCGCCAGATGCCATTTCGCCGGGCTGGCGTCCGCGCACGACTGCACCATCATGTCTTCCGGAGTCAGCGGTGCGCAGAGCTGAAGGCTCCGGCCCCGCACCCGACAGAATTCCTCAGTCAGTTCTGGGAGTGTAAGTACGCTCATCGTCCCGTCCTTTTGCCTTCCTGCAGAAGAAGAGCGGTTGAAGGGCTGGGGTTGCCCGTCAGAGTACCATTCCGCATACCGCACCCGCGCCTCCAAGACAGGATGCGCGAACTTTTAACGGCGCTTCACTTTTCCCGTGCTGTTTTGTGGCCGGCCCGGGATTGTTCCCCGGGCCATGGAAGTAGCTTCGCCGCCGGTCATGTCCGATTATGGATGTGCCTCCGGCCCACATCAATCTCGCGCCGAACGCGTCTTTCACCGCCGCGCTGCGTCTATTCCGGCATAATTCAGACACGGATTCCCGCAAGCGCCGGTTCGGCACGTGTTTTGAAGGATGAGTATGCGACTCTCTGCTTTCCGTTTTGCAGGACTGTTCC